>CAYOIS010000031.1:0-15939 GCA_964404055.1 uncultured Anaerolineae bacterium
TTTGCTCCTTGGACTTAATGCCCCTTTGCAGGGAGGTTATAGGTTGTTGCCTACCCCAGTTAGCTGGGGTTTGATTGGGGAGGCATCCCTGAAAAGAGAGCTCTGGCCTTCCCAATCGCAAGCTTAATAGCACCCTTCCATCCAGAGGGCATCCAGGACTTCAAGGTCGGGCGGAGTTAGGTGGGCTTGCGCATCTATTACCACATCCAGCACTGCCGGAAGGCCGCTTTTCTGAGCCCTCTCCAAAGCTGGCCGAATCTGGTCGGGGTCTTCCACCCTCTCCCCGTAGCAGCCCATCGCCTCCGCTATCTTGTCATAGCGGATGTCCGTAAAATCTACCCCTATGAACCGGCCATCGTATCTCTTGAGTTGGCCGCCTTTTATCATCCCCCAAGCACCGTCATTGAAGACTATGGCTACGATAGGGGTGCGCAAGCGGCGGGCTGTCTCCAGTTCTTGGATGTTGAAGCCGAAGGCTCCATCGCCACTAAGCAGGTAAACAGGCCTATCGGGTCTGGCGAGCTTGGCTGCTATGGCATAAGGCAGGCCCGCTCCCAGGTGGCCAGAATCGGCTGCCCAGAGGAAGGAACGAGGCTCGTAAACGCGGTTGAGGTAATGGCTCCAGAGCCCCGTGTTTCCTCCATCAACCACGGTTATTGCTTCTCTGGGGAAGAATAGGCGCACTTCTTTAACCAGACGTAGGGGGTGGATTGGCGCTTCTTCCTTTGAGGCCATTTCCTCAAACTGGGCAAGCCAAGCACTTTCAGCTTCCTTAGCCCCTGCGACGAAGGGGGCAGGAGGCCGTGGCCCTGTAAGCTTCTTCACCTCCTCAAGGATGGCCCTCAAGGTTGAGCGTGCATCCCCAACTATGGCCAAATCTATCGGCCGGTTCAAAGCGATGTTTTCCGGAGCAATGTCAATCTGTATCCACTTCTGTTCCCCGATTTCTCCCCACGCTGGTGGTCGCCCCCAGAAGTCTATATCCCCAAGCCTGCCTCCTACAAGCAGCACAACGTCAGCAGAAGCCTGTGCAGCCATAGCTCCGAATGAAGAAGCTAAGATGCAAAGGGGATGGTCTTCAGGGATAGCACCTCGCGCTCCTGGGCTGGTGGTGACCGCTGCGCCAAGGTATTCGGCCAGTTCCCTAAGCTCTTGCCATGCCCCTGAGCGGAGAACGCCTCCTCCAGCGTGGATGAGGGGAGATTGGGCTTCTACAAGCCACTTGGCAGCTTCTCGCACAAGTTCTGGATCTCCAGACGGTGGGACCTCGGCTCGGTAAGCTGAAGGGTCAAGGATTTGAATTTCTTCCTCAGGCCCGCTTGCGGTCAGCACATCGGAGGGGAAATCAAGATGGACAGGGCCAGGCCTTCCGGAGAGGGCAATGCGGAAGGCCATCTGTACCAATTGGGGTATTCTGCGCCAGTGGTAAACCACCGCATTCCATTTGGTGATAGGGCGGAAAAGGTTGAGTTGGTCAAGGCTTTGCATTGAGCCATGTTCGGGGTAAATCCTCCAGGTTTGATTCTGGGCCGTTATCACCAGAATTGGGATAGAATCGGCAAAAGCGGCATAGACTCCAGGGACAAGGTCAGCTGCACCTGGGCCAACGGTTCCTGTGCACACCCCAACTTCACCGGTTACTCTGGCCCACGCGTCGGCCATATGGGCCGCGGCCTGCTCGTGGCGGGTGGTAACAAACTGGAGGCCCGCTTCTTTCCCGAGCCTGTAGATGGCATCGGTAAAGGGGTTAAGCTGATCGCCAGGGATTCCGAAGACGTAGCGAACCCCTTCTTTTAGCAAACATTTGACCAAAATTTCGGCCCCTTTAATTTCCCCCATTGGGAGCTATCTCCTTTCCAAACACTTTTCGGCTATGGCTGGGAGGGCCACAGCCACATCTTCCCTTATGACCACATCGGCTATGGAATCGGCGTAAGTGCTCTGGAGGTTTACCACGATTAGTTTGGCACCATTTTGGTAGGCCAAGGTGGGAAGTTCAGCCGCAGGGTAAACCTCCAGGGAAGAGCCAGCGATTATCATGGCATCGCACCGCTGAGCCTCTCCAACCGCTTCCAGGAAGACCCACTTCGGGAGCGGCTCTCCGAAAAGGATGACTTTGGGTTTCAGTATCCCACCACATTGGCATCTGGGTATCTCGCCGAGTTCAAGGTAATTGTGCAGGAAGCTTTCGGTTGGATAGGAGCGGCGGCATATTATGCATTCTGCCTCGCGGATATGGCCGTGGATTTCCAAGACCCTCTTGGAGCCGGCCTTCTGGTGGAGCCCATCTATGTTCTGGGTTATTACCGCTTTAAGTAGTCCTGCCTCCTCAAGCTTAGCCAAAGCTATGTGAGCGGGGTTCGGCCTGCTTTCCAAGAGGGTTTTACCCAGGGGGCGGAACCATTCAAAGAAGCGTTCGGGATTTAACCTGAAAGCGTATATGGAAGCCACAGCCATCGGGTCAACCTTTTCCCAAAGGCCTGAGCCTGGGCTTCTGAAGTCCGGGATTCCGGATGGGGTGCTTATGCCGGCGCCTGTGAGGGCTACTACGTATTTGGACGAAAGGATAATCTGTGCCGCTTTCTCAACCTCTGTCATCATACCCTCCGATCCTTTAGGAACCGCGAACTGGCTCTACTTTCACAGCGCAAATCTTGTACTCAGGTATACGAGCTATTGGGTCAAGAGCAGCATGGGTGAGGGCGTTGGCTGCTGCCTCGGCGTAGTGGAAGGGGATGAAGATGACCCCAGGCTTTATGCGCTCGGTTAACCGCACGGCCAGCTCTATTGAGCCTCGTCGGCTTGATACTCTCACCCTCTTAGCCCCGTTGAGGCCTATCTTTTCGGCATCGCTCGGGTTTATTTCCACGTAAGGTTCAGGAGCTTCTTGCTCTAACTTGGGCGAGCGTCGGCTCAGAGAGCCTGCATGGTACTGAAACATAATGCGGCCGGTGGTTAAAATAAACGGGTATTCCTCATCGGGAAGCTCCGCTGCCTCACGGAAATGAACGGCATGAAAGCGACCCAAGCCGCGAGTGAATTTTTCCTTGTGAAGGTAAGGAGTGCCAGGATGTTCTACTGAGGGAACAGGCCACTGGAGTGAGCCTTCTTTGTCCAGCCTTTCATAGGTTACACCAGCATAACTTGGGGTCACTCTGGCTATTTCAGCCATTATTTCTTCAGGGGAGGAGAAGTCAAACCCTTTAGCCCCAAGTTTCTTAGCCAGTTCGCAAATTATTTCCCAATCGGCCTTTGCTTCACCAGGTGGGTTCACAGCCTTGCGCACTCGCTGAACTCGCCGGTCAGTGCTGGTAAAAGTTCCATCTTTTTCAGCGAAGGATGCACCAGGAAGTATTACATGGGCCAATTGCGCTGTTTCGGTTGGGAAAATATCCTGGACTACAAGGAATTCAAGCTTCTCAAGGCACTCCTTGACGTGATGGATGTCGGGGTCGGTAACCATTGGGTTCTCGCCCATTATATAGAATGCCCGAAGTTGGCCCTCGCCGGCAGCGTTGACCATTTCTACCACTGTGAGGCCGGGTTGCTCGGGGAGGCCCTCTACCCCCCAAGCAGCTTCAAACTTGGCCTTAGCTTCAGGGGATGTAACAGGCTGATAACCAGGGTAGACATTGGGGAGAGCTCCCACATCGCAAGCGCCTTGGACGTTGTTCTGGCCTCGGAGGGGATTGACCCCGGCCCCAGGAATTCCGATGTTGCCAGTAAGCATGGCTAAGTTAGCGATGCTTTTGACGTTATCGGTCCCAGTTGTATGCTGGGTTATGCCCATGGCATAGAGGATGGCAGCGGGCTTGTTCTGAGCATAAAGGCGGGCAGCGGCCCTCAAATCATCGGCAGGTATGCCTGTGATTTCCTCTACTCTTTCCGGCGTGTATTCCTTGACCACCTCCCACATCTCTTCAAAGCCTTCCGTCCGCTTCTCTATGAACTCTTGGTCGGCAAGCTCTTCGGTAATGATAACGTTCATCAAGCCGTTTAGCCAGGCGACATCAGTTCCAGGGCGCGGGCGGAGGTAAATATCGGCCAGGCGGCCTATTTGCACTTCCCTGGGGTCAATGACGATGATTTTTGCCCCTCTCTCCTTAGCTTCCATTACGTGGCTGGCAATGAGAGGGTGAGCTTCGGTGGTATTGGAGCCGGTGATTAGGAAGCAGCGGGTATACTGGCTGAATTCGGGGATGGAATTAGTCATAGCACCGCTGCCGAAAGAGGCGGCCAGACCGGCCACCGTAGGGCTGTGTCAGAGCCGGGCACAGTGGTCCACGTTGTTGGTTTTGAAGAAAGAACGGGCGAGTTTCTGCAGCAAGTAATTCTCCTCGTTTGTGCACTTGGCCGAAGTCAAGAAACCTATGGCTTGGGGGCCGTAAGTGTCGCGGATTTGGATGAGTTTTTCAGCCACCAGGCTGAGAGCTTCATCCCAAGAAGCCTCCCGGAAGCTTCCCCCTTCCCGTATAAGCGGCTTTTTCAGCCTATCAGGATGGTTTACGAAAGCGGTGGCATTCCAACCTTTTATGCAGAGCTTGCCACGGCTTACCGGGTGCTCCTTCGCTGGCAGCACCCCTACGATTTCTCCATCTAAGACTTGGATGTAAAGCCCGCAGCCAGCTCCACAGTATGGGCAAACGGTGAGCACGTTCCTATATTCCATGCTTTCCTCCTCCTATTCCCTAATTGCTGCATCTGCAAGGGTAAGGGAAAGGGGTGGAGCTGCTTCCAAATCAGCTCCAGGCTCGTACCCCAGCATCTCCTTGACATCTTGCCGGATTAATTCATAGAGGACGGTCAAAGGTATGTGCGCTGGGCAAGTTAATTCACATTGACGGCAGAGGACGCAGCGGGTAGCCATATGCATAGCTCGGATTAGGTGGAAAGCAGGGAAAGGCGGGGCCAATATCCCAGGCTCAACCCAAAGAGGGTCTTCCAGAGCGCAAGATTCGCAGAAGCATTCTGGACAGATGTTGCGGCAACCGTAACATTTGATACATTTAGCAAATTGTTTCTGCCAGAAAGCCCTTCTTTCCTCTAATGGAATCTTGTGGTATTCAGCCAATAGAGGGTGAGGAGAACCGGCCGGAGCGGGTTGGCCGAAAGTTGTGCCCTGAGGCCACTTTTCAAGGTGAGGGAAGGGGTCACTGCAGTGACATTCTTCGGCTTCCTCACCAGTGCAGGCAACTCCGAAGACGTAAAGCCTCTGTGGGTCTACTTGATTTCGCTTTGCCATTTCCACCAAAGCGCGCAAATCGCACCCCCTGGCTACTACCCCAAAGCGGGCTTGTGGGTAACGTTTCTGTAGAAGGGATACAATGGGGCCGAGTGGGTAACGGGGTTCCAAGGCCAATTGGGATAAATCATCTCCAAGGTGAAAAAGGTAGGGGGCAGTGCCTTCTACTGCCCGCCGCAGCCCTATTACTCCATCCAATTCCTTTAGCTTTTGCGCTAAATGCTCTCTCAATGCTTCCAAGATTTCGGCATTTTCGGCCATGTTTTTCCTCCTGATTACCCTTTAATTTCCCTCTCAATTGGGCCGAGAGCTCGGATGGTTTCCACAAACTCTTTTGTCACCTTAGCAAATTTTGTGCTCTCGGCCGATGAAACCCAATCCAAGCGCAGGCGTTCAGGATTTATACCGAAGTAAGCCAAGAGCTTGCGCAAAAGCGGGATGCGTTTTGCTGTCCTGTGGTTCCCGCTTATGTAATGGCAATCGCCGATGTGGCAACCGAGGACCAATACTCCATCGGCGCCGGCTTTGAAGGCTCTAAGAACCATCTCTGGGGAGACACGCCCCGAACACATTACCCTTATGGGCAAGATGTTAGGTGGTGATTCCAAGCGTGCTATTCCGGCGTTATCGGCTCCGGCGTAAGAACACCAATTGCAGAGGAAAGCAATTATTTTGGGTTCAAACTCCTCGGCCATGGCTCCACCCTTTGCTTGAGAAATTTTACACAAAAAGTTTACCACAAAAGACCAATGCAGTCAATATCAAGAGTGCTGGGGGGTTGTGCCCCAGAACTGGGGGGAAGACCGTGAAGCTTCCAGCAATTTGCCCAAAATGGAGGCCAGCGGAAGCTGTCCTCTGGCCGAAGGCCCAAAGAAGCTCGCTACCGTTTGCTTTAGGTTTGCCAACGTTTTTGAGTCCCACTCGTGGGCGTTATTACCCCCCTTGCAAGGGGTTACGGCGAGCCTGCTCTCGTGTAATGGGCCCTGAGAATTCTTCCTCCCCTTGGCGCAAGTGCTTGCAAAATTTGCTTATCGCAGTGTTTGTGCTATAATTAACAATTGCTCTAAAGGGGAATGGAGGTAAGCATGAGATGACCTCCTGTTGGAATCGTAGCTGTAATCCAACAAAATTTAAGGAGGGGTAAAAATGTCAGGGATATTGGAAAACGCTCGTTCAACTACTGGGACACGCACACGTGTGAGCGATGTCTCACACATAAGTGGAATGTGCCCTCTTTGTATCAAGGAATGCGGCTACCTGTGCGAGATAAGTAAATCCGCTTTCCGGGGACGAGAGGTCCTCTACCCCGCTCCCGAGGCCTTCGGTTGGAGCACTGCTGCCTCTAACAAGGACTACGGCCTGGATTGGTCTGATTTCCAAATCATGGTGGATGTCCGTGGAGCCAAAGGGATCGAAGCCGATCCGGATAAGGCCATCTTCCCCGCCGTGGACGTGACAAGCACAGTGGCTGGCATTCCCATCAAGGTGCCGGTGATAATCGCCGCCTTAGGTTCCACTGCTGTGGCCAAAAACAACTGGGATAGCCTGGCCATAGGGGCGGCAATCTCAGGCACTATCATAACCGTCGGCGAAAATGTATGTGGTATGGACCCCGACGCCCGCTTCGAGAATGGCAAGGTGGTTTACTCCAAAGACATGGAATACCGCATCAGTACTTACCGCAAGTACTGGGATGGCATCCACGGCGACATCGTTGTCCAGACCAATGTTGAAGATACGCGTTTCGGGGTGGACCTCTATGTGATAAGGGAGTTAGGGGTTAATATTATTGAGCGCAAGTGGGGGCAGGGGGCTAAATCCATCGGCGGCGAGGTGAGAATTAAGGATTTGGACACGGCTCTCATGCTTAAGAAACGCGGCTACATCCTGATCCCCGACCCGGAGGACGAGGCTGTGCAAGAAGCTTTTAAGAAGGGGGTCTTCACATCCTTTGAGCGCCACAGCCGGGTAGGCATGCCCGAAGAGCGTAGCTTCGTGGAGGACATCAAGTGGTTGCGTGAGAACGGAGCCAAGAAGGTATTCCTCAAGACCGGCGCCTACAACCCCGCTGTGGTAGCCTTCACCCTAAAGTGCGCCTCGCTGGCTGGAATTGATGTGGTGACCTTTGACGGGGCTGGTGGTGGCACGGGGATGAGCCCTGTGCCCATGATGAATGAGTCCGGTACCCCCACTGTCTATCTCCTGGCCCAGGTGCTGGAATGCATCCGGATTCTCAGGAAGAAAGGAAAGCACATCCCTGACATCGTCATGGCTGGGGGCTTCATCAACGAGACCCAGATATTCAAGGCTATAGCCATGAGCAATCTGGGCGATGGTAATGGCCCTTACGTTAAGGCTATCGCTATGGCCCGTGCGCCCCTTACCGCGGTGATGAAGTCCAGCTACTTCACCGAGTTGGCTGCTCAGGGGAAGTTGCCTAAGGCTTTCAGCGATCTCTATGGGGGAGCGCCGGAGCAATTCTTCCTCGCCTCTGCCGAACTAAAGGCGCGTTATGGTGATGAGGTGGGGAATGGCATCCCCTGGCCAGCGGTGGGCCTCTATACCTATTTTGTAGACCGCATCGGCACGGGTTTGAAGCAGCTTATGGCTGGTTGCCGCAAATGGCGGCTTGACCTCCTTGACAGGGGCGACATCGCTGCCCTCACCGAGAGAGCCAGCAGGGTTACTGGGATACCTCTCATTGACGAAGTGGCTCGGGAAGCGATGGCCAACATCCTTGATTTCTAATTAAGGGAGGCTGAACGGTTCTAAAGCTCCTTCGCCCCATCTTTCTCTAAAAGAGCAGAGGCCTGGAGCTCAGGGTTAAACCCTGGGCTCAGGCTTTTTTGAAGCAAACCTCAACCCGGCAACGGTCTCGTAGCGCAAGTAATGAGTAAACTTGCGTGTGCACACTGCTTGTAGTATAAATAGTGAGGACAATGCCCATCTCCATAGGAATGGGATAATTTAGGGAGGGACAATGAGCACTGAATTGAATCTTTTTGCGATAGCTCAAAGGCAACTGGATGAAGCGGCAAAAATACTTAAGCTTGACGAGGCCACCCATGAGCTTCTCAGGTGGCCCATGAGGGAGTTCCATGTGCGTATCCCGGTGCGCATGGATGATGGAAGGGTGAAGGTGTTTGAGGGCTTCCGGGTCCAATACAACGATGCCCGTGGCCCTACAAAGGGTGGGATCCGTTTCCACCCCCAGGAAACAATTGATACCGTTAGGGCTTTAGCTGCTTGGATGACCTGGAAAACGGCTGTTATGGATTTGCCGCTTGGCGGCGCCAAAGGCGGGGTTGTTTGTAACCCTAAGGAGATGAGCAAAGGGGAATTGGAGAGGCTAAGCCGGGGTTACATAAGGGCTTTAGCCCATTACATCGGCCCCGAAATAGATGTCCCCGCCCCCGATGTCTACACCGATGCCCAGGTTATGGCCTGGATGATGGATGAATATTCCAAGATAGTAGGGCACAATGCTCCCGGCGTAATCACTGGGAAACCCTTGCCTTTGGGTGGTTCAGCGGGAAGGGAGGATGCAACGGCCCGAGGGGGGATGTATTGCCTCCGAGAAGCAGCTAAGGTCCTGGGTATGAGCCTGAAAGGTGCCACTGCAGCTATCCAGGGATACGGAAATGCTGGAACTTTTGCCCATAAGCTGGGCGTGGAGCTCCTGGGCCTTAAAGTGGTAGCCGTCTCCGATTCCAAAGGCGGAATCTATAACCCCAAAGGCTTGGATTACGAGAAAGTCTTTGCCCATAAGAAGGAGACAGGTGCAGTAATCAATTTCCCTGGGGCTGATAACATAACCAACGAAGAGCTACTTGAGCTTGAAGTTGATGTCCTCATCCCAGCTACCTTGGAGAACCAGATTGGGGAATGGAATGCCGACCGAATCAAAGCCAAGATAGTGGCGGAATTGGCCAATGGCCCCACTACCCCCGAGGCGGATGAAATACTTTTCCAGAAAGGGGTCTACGTTATCCCGGACTTCCTCTGCAATGCCGGTGGTGTGACTGTATCTTACTTTGAGCAAGTCCAGAACTTCTACCTCTACTACTGGGATGAAGAGGAAGTACACCAGCGCTTGGATGCAAAGATGACCAAAGCTTTCCATGCTGTCCACGCGATTTCCAGAAAGTACAATGTTCACAACCGCCTTGGGGCTTATTTGGTAGCTGTTTCCAGGGTAGTAGAGGCCATGAAGCTCCGAGGCTGGGTTTAAAGCATAGTAATCGCCGGGGGTCCGAGCCCCCGGCGATTTTATTTCACGTAATTGCCGAAATCCGCTCCCTCAGCTCTTCAGAGGAACGGGCAAGGAATAGGCAACGGTTGCCCTGGCACACGTACGCAACTGGAAATTCGTCCGTAGAAAAACCATGGGCTTGGATGGTTTGCATATCGTTTTGCGGGTCCAAAGGCACTACGGTTCGGGTAAAGGGATCGCCGTACCAAGCCGCAGCCAGTAATTTTTGAGTCGTTTCTTCCGCCATCGGGCCGACTACGTAGATTCGCGCTCGTTCAGTAATGGCCCAGCGGACAGCTAAACCGTAAATAGCAGCATTGAAGCTATACTTCATGTACTCTTGTTCAAAAGCCAGGAGAGTCCGCTCAGCAATCTCCCGTGCCTTTTGCTCTCCGGTTAGCTCATGAAAAGTGAGGTAGAACTCTGCAGCAAATGCGTTTTCTTCCAGAGGCTTTTGCCGGATTCGCAGGGCTCCGATTGCTTGCGGCTCTTCGGGCCGGTCGTAGAAGCCGCCGCCTTCCCAATCAGCCAAGGATGATTCTAAATACGAGCGCAATTTGATGGCCCGCTCCAGAAAGCGGCGTTCCCCGGTCCGTTGGAAAGCAGCCAGAGCCGCTCGGGCATAATGGATTTGATCCCCGAGAAGCTTGGGGACTCCTTTCTTCTGGATGTCCACGTAGTGGTAGAGAGCACCGTTGGAAGGGTCAAAAGCCAATGCCCAAATGCTGTCCAGATTGCGGATGGCCATCTCTCGCAATTGAACATCGTCCAGCACATCGGCGGACATAAGCAAAGCTAAGGCCATTTGAGCGTTCCAATTTGTATAAATTGTGCGGTCTACTGCTGGCGGGTGGCGCATCTTTCGCTCTTCATAGGGTAGGGCATAGTATTCCTCGTCGGCTTCCTGGCTTCCCCAAAAGACCCCAAGCTCTGGCTCGTAGAGCGTTCGCTTTACATATTCCAGACCTTTTATCGCCGCTTCTTTAAGTTTTTCATCCCCGAGGATTTTTGAGGCATACAAGTAGACTGGAATCAAGCGAGCGTGGTCTTCCAGCATTTTCTCAAAGTGCGGGATTTTCCAATCGCGAGTGGTGGAGTAGCGGAACCACCCTCCTTCCACAGGGTCGTACATTCCGCCGTCTGCCATTGCACGAAGGGTGTGGTGGACCATATCGGCAAGCTTTGCATCTTTGCGGCCGCTTTGGATATATTCCACCAACAGGAAAAGGTTAACCTCCGGCTGGGGGAATTTGGGAGCCTTACCGAATCCACCATAGAGAGGGTCGTAAGCGCGGGCAATCAATTCTAACAAGCGCAGAGGTATTGACTCTGAAAGCCGTGCTCCAGCCCTGGCTATCGGGCGAGCAAGTTCTTCTCGCCGTTTGGTAATCTCCTGGAGCTTGCGCTGGATTTCCTCACGGTTGCTTCGGTAATATTGGAGCAGCTGGAGGAGGATTTGGCGCATCTGCGCCGGTGGTATGTACGTAGCGCCGAAAAGGACTTCCCCCTCAGGGGTGAGGAAGACTGTAGTAGGCCATCCACCCATGTTGTAGCGAGCATTGATATCGGGCCGGCGGTCTGTGTTCACCCGGATGGGGATGAAATAGGTGTTGATGATTTCGGCAATCTCAGGGTCCGAATAAGTGCCAGTGTGGACTGGGTCGCCGGGGATGCCTCGGTCCATCACGTGGCACCAGTGGCACCAGCTGGCCGAGATACTGAGCAGGATTAGTTTGTCCTGTTCTTGTGCCTCTCGGAAAGCTTCTTCTCCCCACTCTCTCCATTGCACTTGCATTGCTTCCTCCTTTGACAGGCTTGCGATTTTGCGGTAGCATTTTAACATGCGAATGAATTCTTAGTCAATGACTAAAGTTATGGCGGTCTTCCTGCTGGCCTTGATTTTTGCCTTTCTGAATGGTTTCCACGATAGTGCCAACATCGTAGCGTTGGCCATCTCCTCCAAGGCTATTAGGCCGGCCAGGGCCTTAGCCCTTGCGGCCTTGGCTGAGTTTTTTGCCCCCTTTGCCTTCGGAGTGGCCGTGGCCACTACAATTGGCCATGACCTTGTAGACCCAAAATCTATAAGGGCTGAGGCCCTCGCTGTAGCCTTAGGCTCAGCTATCGTGTGGAGTCTGATAACTTGGTACAAGGGTATTCCTTCAAGCTCTTCCCACGCTTTACTGGGGGGAATCATAGGGGCCGCATTGGCCAGCGGAGGCCTTTCAATTGTCAAGCCGTACGGGCTATACAAGGTGGTCCTTTCCCTTTTCCTATCCCCCTTTCTTGGCTTCATCGGCGGCTTCTTCTTAATGAAAATTACCCTTTGGTGCGTCAGAGGAGCTTCCCCGCGAGTTAACTTGCTTTTCAAGCGGACACAAATAGCCGCAACAGTGATGCTGGCCTTGAGCCATGGCTCCAACGATGCCCAGAAGTCAATAGGGGTCATGGCTATGGCTTTGGTGGGGATGAAAGGCAGCGAGGATTTCTTCATCCCTGGCTGGATTAAGCTCCTGTGCGCTGCTGTTATAGCCGCTGGGGTCGGAGCAGGGGGATGGAGGATAATGAGGACCGTAGGGAGCAAATTCTACAAGATTCGGCCCATTCACGGCTTCTCAGCCCAGTTAAGTTCCGTGGGAGTAATACTTGGAGCAGTCCTTACTGGCGGACCTGTGAGCACTTCTCAGGTAGTGAGCTCGGCTGTTGTCGGTGTTGGTAGTGCCGAGAGACTTTCTAAGGTCCGGTGGAAGGTCTTCAGGGAAATTGCTGCTTCTTGGCTTGTGACTTTTCCCCTAACCGCTCTCCTCGCCTGGGGCTTATCCCTCTTGTTCCGCCTCGGAACATAATAGGCGCCTCCGGCGTCTTATATTGATGGAAACCATAGCTGGAGGTGCTGGGATGAGGGCAAAAGCCTTTAGGGCTATAGGATTAGTTTTCCTGATTTTCCTCTTCCTCTCTTCGCCGGTCCTGGCTGATGGAATCATTATCCCTTACCCTCCTAAGCCTCCTGTGCCCCCTGCTTCGGCCTTGGAGATAAAGTACCACAAGGTTAACGTGAGCATAAAGGACCAGGTAGCTGTGACCAAGGTTGACCAGCTTTTCTACAATCCAAACCCCTTCCCGGTGGAAGGAGTTTACGTTTTCCCCTTCCCAGAAGAAGCGGCTATTTCTGCTTTCGCTATGTACGTTGATGGCAAGAAGCTTGAGGGCAAGCTCCTCAAGAAAGATGAAGCTCGCCGCATCTACGAGGAAATCGTAAGGAAATCTAAAGACCCAGCTCTCCTGGAATACGTTGGGCGGAACGCTTTCCAAGCCAGCATTTTCCCCATCCCTCCCAAAGGCGAAAGGAGGATTCAGGTTGAATACACCGAACTGCTCCGCTACGAAGGCGGAACCGTCAAATACATCTACCCCTTGGATACAGAGCGCTTCTCGGCCAAGCCAATAGAGGAAGTAGTCATAAACGTTGAAATCACTTCCCAAAAGCCGCTCAAGCTCATCTACTCCCCAAGCCACAAGGTAAGCATTGAACGGAGCGGGGAGAACAAGGCAATTGTGGGGTATGAGGAAAAGAACGTCCTACCCGACAAGGACTTTGCCCTTTACTTCTCCTTTTCCTCCGAGGAGATGGGCTTCAACCTTTTAAGCTACAAGCCGGCAGATGAGGATGGTTTCTTCATCCTCTTCCTCTCCCCTTCCATCCGCCAGGAGAAAGAGAAGATTGCCAAAGATGTGATATTTGTGCTGGATGTTTCCGGCAGCATGGAGGGGGAAAAGCTTCGTCAAGCCAAAGAAGCGTTGAAGTTCGTCCTATCCCGCTTAGGTTCGGAGGACCGCTTCAACATTTTAGCCTTTTCCACCGGAGTATCTTTGTTTGCCGATTTCCTTGTGCCAGCTTCGGATAAGGAAAAGGCCTTGAAGTTTGTGGAAGATCTTTCGGCCCACGGGAGCACTAACATCTACCAGGCCCTCATGGAAGCTCTCTCCCAGGTAGAAGACCGGCCAACATACATACTTTTCTTGACCGATGGCTTGCCAACGGTTGGAGTTACGGATGTTCGCCAGATAGTGGAAGAATTCGGGAAGAAAGCCCCTAAAAACATCCGCCTCTTCACTTTCGGCGTTGGGGATGATGTCAACACTTTCCTCCTGGACAAGCTCGCCTCCGAGCACAGAGGTATAAGCACCTACGTACGGCCGGGTGAGGATTTAGAGGCCGCCATCTCTACGTTCTATTCCCGCATAAGTTCCCCAGTCCTTACCGATGTGGCATTGGATTTCAAAGGAATCAGAGTGCGTGACCTATACCCCTATCCCTTGCCCGACCTCTTCGCGGGCACCCAGCTTGTAGTAGTGGGACGATATCAAGAGGGTGGCAAAGCCACCTTAACGCTTAGGGGAAAGAAGGGTGAAAAGGAGGAGGCATTCTCTTGGGAGGCTGAGTTCCTCAAGAGAGGAGGGGAGGAGTTTATCCCCAGGCTCTGGGCCTCGCGGCGCATAGGTTACTTGATGGAGCAGATAAGGCTTCACGGGGAGAGCAAGGAAATTGTGGATGAGATTGTGGCCCTCTCCTTACGCTATGGGATTATAACCCCTTACACCTCATTCCTGGTGGAGGAAGAGGTCTTAACCCAAGAGGAGAGGGAGGAAGCGGTGAGGAAGCTCATGCCTGGCTTGGTCACGGCCCCGGAAGCTTCCTTCGGCGGCGCCGAAGTTCAGAAGAGCGTGGTTCAGAGAAACCTCCAGGAAGCGGTGATGCCTGCCCCATCTCCGGCTAGTGCGAAAGTTAAGCAAGTAGGGAACAAAACGTTCATCTTCAAGGACGGGGTTTGGATTGATACAACTTTTGAGCCTGAGAAGCTGGAAGTGGTAAAAGTGCCCTTCGGTGGCGAAACCTACTTCCGTCTCCTGGCTGAGAACCCTGAGCTCGGCCGCTATTTCTCCTTAGGGAAGCGGGTCATAGTGGTGGAAAAAGGCAAGGCTTACGAGATAGTAGAGGAAGGGCCAGAGAAGCCGCTGCCGAAATCCAGTTTCTTTGACCGCCTTTTTCGCCTGATCCGCAAAATTTTTAAGCGTCGCTAAAAGTTAAAGATGAGGGGGCTACGTGGAAAAGAGGGCGGTAATGGAGCGTAGCCCCCCTTTCTGCCTCATCACCATCAGGGCGCCCACGACCAATCGGGGTTCTTACCCCCGGCGTTTAGTTTGGTCACCCCATGCGTTAGAGCTGTTTCACCGCTTCCATCCACGTTGATGACAAAGACATCCCAATTGCTTCCTTCAAAGCGGAAGTGGGAAAAGTAGACGAGTTGCTTACCGTCCGGCGACCATGAAGGTCTTTGGTTACCTAAACCGCAGACTCGTGGATGTGCTGTTAACCGCCGCACTTCTGTGCCATCTGCCTTCATGATGTAAATTTCGTCTGCGCAGCTTGCCAGACGGCCATGAAAGGCGATGTATTTCCCATCTGGCGACCACCTGGGGCAATACACAGGGCCCTCCTTAGTCGGGTCTGGAATCAGAAGCGGGCGCACATTAGTCCCATCCGCATTCATGATGTAAAAGCCTGATTTTCCCATGCCGCCTCCAAAACGGGAGAAGACTATCTGCTTCCCGTCTGGCGAGAAGTCTGGGTGCTCCTCACTGATATCGGGGGTATTGGTCAGATTAGTGACCTCACTACCGTCCGCATTCATCACGAAGATATCCAAAATCCCGGGCTTAATGACCCTGGCGAAGATTATCTTCTTCCCATCCGGAGACCAGCGGGGTTGGAGGTCAAACTCTGGGCTGTTCGTCAGGCGGGTCTGATTAGAACCATCGGCGTTCATAACATAGATCTCAAAGTTACCGTCCCGATTGGATGCAAAAGCAATGCGTTTACCGTCTGGCGACCAGGATGGTTCCCCGTCATCGCCGCGGGAATTGCTGATGGCGGTAATGCCAGTCCCGTCCGTATTCATGACGAAGATTTCAGTTGAAGCGCCGGGCACTGTCCAGCCAGTCGCCTCAAAGGCGATGCGGGCTGTAGAAGGAGGCTTGGGGAAGCCGGTCGGGGTCGCTGTTGCCGGGGCTGTGGTTGGTGTCTCCTCATAGACTTGCGTGCCCTGTTGCCCTGTAGCCGGAGTTGTGGCTATTGGCAAAGCTGTTGCCTGCGTTTCAGCGGGCTTAGGTGTGGCTTTTGGCGTCAACATCTCACAGGCCAAGGTTGTTATAGCAAAGGCAATTACTGTCAGAACTGTATAGGCTAATCTCTTGCTCATTCCATCGTCTCCTTTTTGTAATCACTGGGTCAAGCAACCTAATGGCACCGAGCTCAGCCGTTGCGACCAAACGAACCAAAGTATAGTCAGCCGCAATGCGGTTAGACGCCTTTTAGCCCAGCTGCTAACATTTTTGCTCATTTCATCTCCTCCTTCTGCAATAAGCTTGTGATAACCAGGCCAAGTGG
>CAYOIS010000032.1:0-15527 GCA_964404055.1 uncultured Anaerolineae bacterium
GGGGAGCTTGAAATGCTACTTTCGGTCTTTAGGGAGCTATTGCCCATAACGGCTGGGTTTTAACTTTGTTGAAATCCATTTGACGAGCGAGGCAAAGGCTTCGGGGTCACGCCCCTTACGAGTTGCCCCAAGGCCATCTACATCGGGCAGGGAAAGGATGGCAGGGGCAAATTCAGGGGAGACGCTTCCTCCGTAGATTATCCGCACTTTATCGGCTGCGGCCCCAAATTTTTCCCTCAGTTTCTCCCGCAAGATTGCGCACCCTTTTCCTATGTGCTCAGGAGAAGCCGGCCGCTCTACTCCTATCGCACTTTCAGGTTCGTAGACGAAAACCGCTTTCCCAATTTCCTCCGCCGAGCAGCCTTGGGTTAAAGCCCCAAGTTGCCTTTCCAGGAAAGGCTCCAGTTCTCCAGAGTAATCTGCCGGCTCTCCCACAAGGATGATTGGTTGGAGGCCGGCTTCAAAGGCAGCCAGAATTTTTCGGTTAACAAGTTCATCGTTTTCTCCGAAGTTGCGGCGGCGCTCCCAGTGCCCCAACATCACCCATTTGCATCCTACATCCACCAAAAGCTGAGCTGAAATTTCCCCAGTCCAGGCTTGCCCAGGACCAGGGTGAAGGTTCTGAGCGCCAAGCTGAACCTTGCTCCCTCTAAGTTCTAAAGAAGCTACATAAAGCGCAGTGAACGGCGGGCATATCACAATGTCCACTTCCTCTGCCAAGCCTTCTACCAATGGTAAGAATTTGCGGATAAAGGAGACTGTTTCGGTTATGGTCATAGCCATCTTCCAATTGGCCAAGGCAAACGGCTTCCTCATCGCTTAAGGAGCTCCTCATAGGTTTCTTTGAGGGCTTTCGCAATCTTTTCCCAGCGGTATTTTTCGTTCACCAGCTTAAAGGCTTCTTCCCCGAGCCTTGCCCTCTCCTTTTCGTTCTCAAGGAGCCAGCAGATAGCTTCGGCAAATGGCTCAGGCTCATCGGCCAAAAGGAGGTGGCGACCGTGCTCAAAGGGGTAGCCTTCGGCTCCGAGGGTTGTGGAGACGACTGCTTTTTTCATTGCCATAGCTTCCAGAATCTTAAGCCTGGTTCCGCCCCCCATGCGTATGGGCACAACAAAAACAGAGGCGAAGGCGATGAAAGGCCGAATGTCCTCCACGTAACCGGTTATCACCACGCCTTCTCGGTTCATTATGGCCTTCAGCCGCGGGTGAGGGTTCCTTCCGACCACGTAGAAGCAAGCTTGTGGGAACCTTTCCCTTATTTTGGGCAAGATTTCTTGGGCAAACCAGAGGGCTGCATCTACGTTAGGGCGGAAATCCATCTTTCCCGTGAAAACCAGGGCCTGTGGGCTCCAGTCAGCCAAAGGCGGATTGCGAGGGACAAAGTCAGTGTAAAAGTCCATATCTATGCCATTGGGGACAACACGCACTTCCAGCCCCGGAACAAGCTTCTTCAAGGCTTCGGCATCGGCTTCGGAAACAGCTATTACTCGGTCAAATTTTCTGCAGACTAATGCTTCGTAGCGGGCTAACTTTTGCCATTGGATTAGGGAATAGATGGCAGCAGGCCAGTAGCGGGGCTGACGGATATCGGTTTCAAAGGCTCTTTTTTGGAGGAGGTATTCGGCGTTTTGGTCACCGAAGACCAGGGCAGGCCTTCGGCTTTCTCTGTGGCTGGCAATCCAAAGCCCGTATTGGGCCATCTCTATCCCTTCCACATGGACTAAATCGTAGCGGTTTTTGGCCAAAAGTACCTTCAGGCGTTCCAGGAGGTGCGGCGAGCTCTTACGGTAGATTACATCGGGTAAAGGGGAGGAGATGAGGCGAAAGAGTCGCTTTGGTATAGAGTGGGAAGGGTTAGGGATTGCTTCCACGATTTCGCATATTTCCCTCAACGGTTCGGGTATGGAAAGCTTTGGGCCTTCGTAAAAAGTCAGGAGATGGATTGTGTATTCGTCGGCCAAGTGGCGGAGGAGGTTGTAGTTGCGGATGTTAGTCCCTTGGTGTGGAGGGTATGGGATAACGGGCATTAGGGCTAAGAGTTTCCTCATCTTCCCCCAAGCACCTTCCGGTAAACTTCCAGTGTTTTGGAAGCAGTCTTTTCCCAGGAGAAGAGAGAGGCTCTCTTCAGGCCTTTTTCCTTCAGCTCTTGGGCAAACTCTGGCTCTTTGAGGATTCGCCTTATGGCCGCTGCCCAGGCTTCTTCATCATCAGGTTCCACTAAAATCGCTGCACTTCCAGTCACTTCCGGTATGGAGGCGACGTTGGAGGCTACAACCGGCAGGCCACAGGCCATCGCCTCCAAAATTGGCAGGCCGAACCCTTCGTATATGGCGGGGTGGGCCAGAAGGGAGGCGGAGTTATAGAGGTAAAGGAGCTTTTCGGCCGGGACAAATCCAAGGAAAAGGACGTCTTTGCGTAGGTTTAGCTCATCCACCATTTCAAAAACTTTCTCTGAAAGCCAACCCCTTCCTCCTACCAGCACAAGCTTTACCTCTTCCCGGCATCGTTCCTTTACGATTTTGAATGCCTTGAGGAGGGTAGGCACATTTTTCCTCGGCTCTATAGTGCTTACAAAGAGGACGAACCGGCCCTCTATGCCGAAAAGCTCTCGGACTTTGCCCGAGGCCTCGTTGGGGTCAACGGGACGGTAAAGCTCTTCGGCGGCCTCGTAAACTACGGTTATCTTGGCTTCCGGGACCCCTAAAAGCTCTTTTAAGTCCTTTTTAGTCCACTCAGAGACAGCTATGATGTGGTCAGCCCTCTCTACAGCCTCCTCAATCTGGCCGTAATACCTGATGCTGTCTTGGGTCAATATCTGGGGGTATATTAGGAAAGCCAAGTCATGTACAGTTATCACCGAAAGGCCCCGGTAGTGGAAGGGGGGGATGAAATCCGGGCTGTGGAGGAGAGAAAGCCTGTGGGGCAAAAGTTCCAAAGGCAGAGTGAATTGCTCCAGGCGGTGGTGGGATGGGGTCCAAAGGTATGCAGTTCTGAAGGGTGGAGTAGCCAGCGGACTTCTGTCTTTGCGGCTCTGGAGGATTACGAATTCTTCTTGGGGGTTGAGTTTCCTCAGAGCTTTCACCAAGTTTATGACGTAGCGGCCTATACCGGCCTTGCTGTAAAAGGCCATCCTGGCATCAATCCCTATCCTCATTTCAGGGTAACTCCTTCCAAGGCCAGCAGTTTCCTTTTGAGTTCAATACCACCGCCGAAGCCCACGAGGTTCCCAGAAGCGCCTATGACTCTGTGGCAGGGGATGATTATGGGCAAAGGGTTGCGGGCTAAGGCCTGCCCCACTGCTCTGGCCGCACCAGGCTTCCCAACTTTTTGCGCTATCTCCTTGTAGGTTCGGGTCTGCCCCCAAGGTATTTTCCTCACCTCTTCCCAGACCTTCCTTTGGAACGGCGTCCCTATCCTCAAATCCAAGGGAAAGTTGAATTCAACTTTCTCGCTGTGGAAATACTGGAGAAGGTGCTCTTTGATGGGCTGGATGGCCTCTTCAACAGGGGAAGCCTGAGGCCAGAGGGCTAAAATCTGGTTTACAGCTTCTTCTCGGGAAGGGCGAGGCAAAGTGCTCCCAACAAGGCCTGATTCGGAAAAAGCTATCGCCATCCATCCCAAAGGGGTCTCAAGCCAAGTGAAGCTTATTACTTCTCCCACGAGAACTTCCTCCGGCAGGGTGGCATGCTCTTCAAAGCCTCAATGAGCAAGGTGCGGTCTCCGGCAAAACTATCAAACCATGCCCTATCGTCAAGCTTGGCTGAAAGGAGCCAAGGGCAAAAGGCGAAAAGGAAATCGGGGAGGGGGCGACCATCCGAAAGTTTCCCGGTGCAGAACCAGTTGTAGACTTCTATATGGTAATCCCTATGCCTCGCTTCATCTATTGGGGGAAAGCGCTTGTCTTCATCGGAGCCAACTTTCCATCCCCCTTCTCCGATAATCACAGGCGGTATAAACCCGATTTCTTCCCTGAACACCTCCACAAAGCTCATGAAGCCCAGGACCCCGTTCTCGTCTTCGGTGTAGTTTGGGGGATGGTTCAGACCGTAGGAGTGGGCGACGAAGAACATCCTGTAGAATATTTTATCACCTTTTCGGGCTTTGATGGACCTAAGGGCATCTCTGAGCCAGTCCTTGTTCACGAATTGCAGGCCTACGAACCCTCCGCTGTTGTATACATCCCTCGCCGCCTGGAGGAAGTTCTCCAAGAAGAGCTGCTCATCAATAGGCCTATCGCCCCACTCGGCTGGTAAGCTTGGCTCGTTGTAAATCTGCATGTAGGGAGGCATGCCCAGGCTTTGGAGGATTTTTACATCTCTTCCCCAATCGTAATATCGCTCATAGGGCCTGAGCATTTTCCTCCAGACCACGGTTATTCCGGCTTCTTTGAAGCGGCGGGCAGCCCTTTCCAGCTGGATTTCGTCCCCGTAGTGGACCACGCACCACTTTAGGCCAAGCTCTTTAACCCTGGCCACGTTTAAATCCAGCTCTTCGTCGGTAAAATAAGGCTGGGCCAGGAAATGGATTCCCCTTCCATTATCATCCTGTGGGCGAGGCCAATCCTTAAGCTCCAGAGGGGGCCAATCGGCCAGTTCTAATGGAGGGGGGCCAAGAGGGGTTGGCAAAGGCGATAATGTGGCAGAAGTAGGGGTAAAGGTTGGGCGGAGGGTAGGAAGTGGGGATGATGGGGGTGTTAATGAAGGAGCACGGGTGAGGCAAGCGGCCGTAGCCAGGCATAGAGTAAGAAACGCCAGGAAAAATCGCTTCATAATTTAACCCCCGCAAAAAATTGAGGGACGGAAACCCGAAGCTTTTTCCGCCCCTCACCGTTGAGCTTTTCAAGCTCAATGATACCATCTATCTGTTGCTTTGTCAAAGAAGCATTTAAGGCCGATTAAAGTTAGCCTATTTGGGCTTTTGGCCAAAGGCTATCCTTCGCCGGCTGGAGAATTGGGAGGGCCAGGGAGGTCTGGGGGTATACCCCAAAGTTTTAATTTAAAATAGAGAGCGAGCTGCTTGCGGCTTGGCTTGGTAAATTCGCACTTATGGCTTATAATGAAGCCAACAAATGCGAAAGGCAAGGCATATGAAAAGAATTGCTTTCCTTGTAGTCGTAACTGTGCTTATACTTTCAGGCTTGGGAGTTTACTCCTTTTACGTCTACAAAACGCCTACTCGCGAGCCTCCCCAGACAGTCCTACCGGAAGAAGTGCCAAGATTTGTCAAATTTAGCGGTAAGGTCGTGCCTGTTAGGGAGGCAAGGCTCTCTTTCCCCATGGCTGGAAGGATAGCAAAGGTATACGTGCAAGAAGGAGAGCAAGTGAAAGAAGGGGCGGAGCTTGTTTCCCTTGAAGATTCCCTCCTACAAATAGAGCTGGCAATGGCTGAAGCCGAATTGGAAGAGGCAAGACTGGAATTGGAAGCCCTCAAGCTATCCCCAAGTGAATTAAGCTCAGCGGAATTGGAATTGCAGGAAGCAAAGGCCATAGTGGAAGAAGCTAAAGCCGAGTTAGCGGCGGCCCAGGCAGAGCTTAGAATCGTTGAAGCTGGCCCCGCCGAGGAGGAGTTACGCATCGCTAAGGCCGAGATGGATAGAGCCGAGGCCATAATGCGCCAAGCCCAGGCTGAATACGACAAAGTAGCTTGGGCGCCAGGAATGGGAGCAAGCCCTCAGGCCATAGCTTTGGAACAGGCAACCCTTAACTATGAGCTGGCTAAAGCCCGCTATGAAGCCCTCCTTAAAGGCCCAAGCGAAGACCAAAAAGAGGTAGCAAGCTCTAAAGTTAAGGCGGCCTACGCTCGCCTCAGAGCTGCTGAAGCCCGGCTCGCCAGTGTTCAAACTCGCTACAATAGCCTTAAAAATGGGATTGAACAGAAGAAAGTTGCTTTGGCCGAAACCAAGGTCAAGATGGCCGAACTCAAGGTTCAGGCGGCACGCCTTCGGTTGGAGCAAGCTACATTGAAGGCCCCGTTCAGCGGGATTGTATGGAACGTTTGGAAGAGCGAGGGGGAAGGGGTGTCCCCTGGGGACCTCGTAATAACTATGGGAGATGCTTCAGCGCTCAAGGTTGTAGTGACGGGGCTGAGCCAAGAGGACCTAAAGCTGGTCAAAGAGGGGCAAGAAGTGACAATCTCCATACCTTCCCTTTCAAACCTGACGCTTCCAGGCAAAATTGAAAGCATAGTCCCTTCCTCTTCCGGCGAAGCGCGGTATAATATGTATGTAAAGATTACGGCCTTTACCCCTCAAGTTAGATGGGGGATGACGGCTATTGTGGTGGTTAGCGTGCGATGAAAAAAGAAGAGACTGAGAAAATTCAGGCCTTGCTCAAAAGCGAAGGGAAAAGGCTTACAAGCAAGCGGGCCTTAGTTTACCAAGTAATCCAGGAAAGTGAAAGCCATCTCCCGGCTGAAGAGATTTATTTAAGGGCCAAAGCTATAGACCCTAACATAAGTCTTTCAACAGTCTACCGGACTTTGAACATCCTAAAGGAACTTGGCCTGGTGCGGGAACTCCACCTGGATGAAGAACATCATCACTATGAGCTGATTGGGGGTACCGCTCACTACCATATGATATGCTCCCAATGTGGCAAGGTGGAAGAATTCAAAAGCAAGCTTGTGGAGAGGCTGACGGAAGAGCTGGAAAAAAACTACGGGTTTGAAACCAAATCAATCCACATAGACTTTATAGGGCTGTGTGCCGATTGTCGCTCCAAAACTTAATAGCTTAAAGGCGATGACGGAGAAGAGTAGGCAGCCGTCCCGGTCTACAGAGAGTCGCCGGGGCTGAGAAGGCGATGGCCGGTGGTTGCCGAATCCCCTCCCGAGCTGCAGGAGGAAAGGCCCGGAAGGGCCGAGTATGCTGTGCCGGAAGGCCCCCGTTAAAGGGCCATAGAGGCCATAGCTAAGACTATGGCGAAGAAAGGTGGCACCACGAGGGCGTAAAGCTTCTCGTCCTTTCGGGCGGGAAGCTTTTTTGCTATAAAGCCAAGAAAACTTAAAAAGGAGGTGGGATTATGCTGGACTTGGATTTCATAAGAGCTCACCCCGATGAAGTAAAAGAGGCTTTGGTCAAACTGAACACCGATGCCCCTATTGACGAAATCCTTGAGTTGGACAAGCAAAGAAGGGAAATCTTAAAAGAGCTTGAAGAATTGCGCCACCGCCGAAAGGTCGTCTCTAAAGAAATCCCAGCGGTAAAGGACGAGGCAAAACGCCAAGAGCTGAGCGAAGAAATGCGCCAGGTCCGTGAAATGATAAGTGAGCTTGAGGAGAAACTCAGAGCAGTAGAAGAAAAGCTCTACGAGGACTTGCTCTGGGTCCCAAACATGCCGCACCCCAAAGTCCCCGTGGGCAAGGACGAAACGGAAAACGTGGTAGTGCGGACATGGGGTGAGCCAAGGGAATTTGACTTTGAGCCATTACCACACTGGGAATTAGGGGAAAGGCTTGGAATCATTGACTTTGAAAGAGGGGTTAAGATTTCAGGCTCTCGCTTCTATGTCCTTAAAGGCCTTGGAGCCAAACTTCAACGCGCTCTAATAAACTGGATGCTTGATGTCCACATAAACGAACACGGCTACACTGAAGTCTATCCCCCTTACCTGGTCCGAAGGGAATGCCTCATAGGGACAGCGCAGCTTCCCAAGTTCGCCGATAACCTCTATTACGATGCTGAAGATGACCTGTGGCTCATCCCCACAGCGGAGGTGCCGGTCACCAACCTCTACCGGGATGAAATCTTACCCCCAGGCTCCTTGCCCATTTACCACGTAGCTTACTCGGCCTGCTTCCGGCGGGAGAGAGCCGCAGCCGGAAAAGACACACGAGGGATAAAACGAGTCCACCAATTTGACAAAGTGGAGCTGGTGAAGTTCGTAGAACCTCATACATCCGATGAGGAGCTGGAAAAGCTTATAGCAGACGTAGAAGACCTCTGCCGTCGGCTCAACATCCCCTACCGTGTGGTTCAAATGTGCACCGGTGACCTGAGCTTCTCGGCAGCGATAAAGTATGACATTGAGCTTTGGGCACCTGGGTGCAAGGAATGGCTTGAGGTAAGCTCTTGCTCTAACTTCTTGGATTTCCAAGCGCGCAGGGCCAACATCCGTTACCGCCCCGCCCCTGACGCTAAACCTCGCTATGTCCATACTTTAAATGGGAGCGGGCTCGCCCTGCCCAGGACAATGATTGCTATCTTGGAAAACTATCAGCAGAAGGATGGTTCAATCGTCATACCAGAAGTGCTGCGCCCTTATATGGGGGGAATAGAGGTGATAAAATGAGCTGGAAAGATAAGGCCTCGGCTTACTTGCCAGAGGTGGAGAAATTTCTGCAGGAGATTGTGAAGGGAGGGGAAGGGGAACTGAGCAAGCATTACGGGATGATGCGCTACCACATGGGGTGGGCCGACGAGAACCTTAGGCCGGCTGTAACTTCCACGGGGAAGAGACTACGTCCCCTCCTCTGCCTTCTGAGCTGTGAAGCCTCGGGGGGAGATTGGCGGGAAGCTATCCCTGCTGCCGCAGCCTTGGAGCTTGTCCACAACTTCTCCTTGGTTCACGATGACATCCAGGACCGTAGCCCGTTCCGTCGGCACCGCCCCACAGTTTGGAAATTGTGGGGGGAAGCGCTGGCTATAAACGTGGGAGATGCTTTGCTCATCTTGGCTTGCAAGGCAATGGAGAAACTTCCACCTAACAAATTCAAAGAATGCTGCCAAATTCTAAACGATGCTTGCCTTATGCTGACGGAGGGCCAATTCTTGGACTTGGCCTTTGAGAAGAGGGAAAGGGTAAGCCTTGATGAGTATATGGAGATGATAAGAAGAAAGACTGCAGCTCTCATGGCCGCTTCGGCTCAGATGGGGGCTGTAATAGCTACGGAAGATAAGGAGTTAACAGAGCGCTTAAGGCGTTTCGGGGAAAGTTTGGGGATGGCTTTCCAAGTTCAGGACGATATCTTAGGACTTTGGGGCGAGGAAGCAGTAACAGGCAAACCTGTCGCTGATGACTTGCGCCAGCGCAAGAAGACTTTGCCAATAATCTATGCCCTGGACAAAGAACCATCCCTGCAAGCCCTCTTGGCCGGGGCTGAGTGGAGTGAAGCTGAGGTTGCCAAAGCTTTGGAAATCATAAACCGCTCCGGGGCCAGAGAGTTCACCGAGAGCCAAGCCCTCAGCTTTTACCAGAAAGCTTTGGAGGAGCTGAATGGCCTCGGCCAGGACTCAGAAGCGGTGCAAGCTTTAAGGGAGTTGGCCTCTTTCATAGTGGGGAGAGAATACTGAACCGGTTACCTGAAAACCTGCGCAGATGTTCTTTCATGCCGATTGAAATCAGCCTTTTGCCAAGGAGGCAAGTCGCCAACTTTTGCCCTCAACCATTGAGTGGGACCAAAACTCTGGCGGACTATCAGCCAACGAGGGTGGGAAAATGGGCGTGCCGCCACAATTCTGGTGCACACCCAAATTGCTTCGGCGGCTTGCACCGCCTAGCAATGGTAGGTTGGGGCAAATCATGAATGGCAAATGGCTTGCTCTTGCTTTAATCTTAATAGGCTTTGCCTTGAGGCTCTGGGGCCTTTCCTCCCAGCCAATTTGGTGGGATGAAGCCCGCAATATAGTTGTGGCCTCCAGGCCTCTTAAATCTATACCAAGCTCCGGCGAGCTGGATATCCATCCGCCACTCTACTTCTTCCTCCTCCACTTCTGGATGCGCCTCGGCGGGTGGGCTTCCCCCGAAACGGCCATAACCTTGGATGAAAATGGCTTCCCTCACGATCAAGCTTTCGCTTTCTTCTTGCGTTTCCTTTCCCTTGCCTTTGGCGTGCTTAGCTTGCCCTTACTCTTCAGGCTTGGGACCAGTCTCGGAGGACAAGCACTTGCAGCTCTGGCCACTATGGCCCTTTCCCTCGCTCCTTTCTGGGTCATTGAAGCCCAACAAATCAGGATGTACACCACTATGGTGGCCTTCCTCTTGGCCTCGGCGGTGATGCTTTGGGAGGGGACAAGGGAGCATAAGGCTTGGCAGTTCGGAGGATTCGGAGCAGCCGCTGCCCTTAGCTTATTGACCCATTACTCAGCATTTTGGGTTTTGGCCGGGTGGGCTTTCTTCCTCGCCTTTTGGTCATTCAAGAAGGGGCTAAAAGGCTTTGCTCTGACTTTTTTCGCCTTCATCACAGCCTTTGCTCTCTTTCTACCCCAGCTTCCCAGGGCCTTGCAACAGACCTTAGGCTATGCTAACCTTAACCTAACTATCCCCAGTCTGTCCTCTTTCCTTAAAGAGCTTCTCTCAGCCTGGGGTGTCCAGCCGCAAATTATAGTTCTCCTTGCCCTTGTAGGAGCTTGCGCCATCATAAGCTCAAAGCGATGGAAGCAAGCTTTATTCATTCTGAGCTGGCTGGTTATACCTGCCGGCCTCTATTACCTTTCCTTTTTCCAAAAAGGCGGGGCTTTTGAACCCCGGTACATTGCCGGCATTTCCCCCGCCCTCTACCTTTTGGTCGGCGCTGCGGCTTGGGGAAGGAAAGAGCCTGGCTTGGTAATAGGCCTCGTGCTAACAGGCCTTTTCGTTTCAGGCCTCTGGAAGGAAGCTAGAACCCCTTCCTTCATCCGCGAAGACTCCCGGGCCTTGGTCTCTTACCTCTACTCTCACACTTCCCCGGCCGATGTCATCATTACCGATGCCCCATTCCCTCTCAACCTCTATTGGCCCGGCTTTTACCCCAATCAGGAAAACTTTGCCAAAGCCTTCTACTTATTTGCCGACCCCTACTCTTTGCCCGCCACCCTTTCAGAGGTGACTGAAGGGAAAAGGCAGGCTATCTTTGTCCACTGGTTCAAATCGGACGCTGACCCCAGGGGGATTATCAAGCTTCTATTGGATAAGCATGGTGAACTCTTGGAGGAAGCTTCCTTTACCGGCTACCATCTTTGGCGGTACAGGCTTCCGGAGGAGAAAATCCAGTTCTCCTTTGCCCCTTCTCCTGAGGAGATTGGAGCCAAGTTTGGAGGCCTTTTAATCCTGGAAAAGGCCGATTGGGGAGGTAGAGAGCCAACCCCTGTTTCCTCTTCGCCTGATTCGCCTTCTGTCGCTCCTGGCCACAACGTATGGCTTGCCCTTTACTGGCACCTTGTCCAACCTACAGCCGAAGCCCTTAAGGTGGCTGGATACCTCCGCGATGAAAGGGGTTTACTCCTGAGCCAAGATGACCGCTGGCTCCTTAACGACCGCCACCTCCGAACCCCATTTTGGGGTGAGGTCAATCGCTCCTGGGTCTTCCTTTCAATCCCTGTCCCTCCCGGAACCCTTCCAGGCCGCTATTGGGTTTCAATTGCGGTCTACGAAGAGAGCTCTGGGGAACGGCTCCCGGTTTTGGACTCAGCTGGTAACCCCGCCGGGACGGAGTTGAAGTTAGGGCCGATAGAAGTTGTAAGGCCTGTAAAATCCACTCCTTCTTCCGCCCTTCAGGTCCAATTCCCTTGCCGGATTGAATTAGGAGACATAGCCTTCCTGGGGCATGGGGGTTTACCTCCAGAGCTTGCCCCAGGGCAATCCATCTTTCTCAAAAGCTACTGGGAGGCCTTAAAGCCTGGCATCCCAGCCCCTGTTGAGTTTTCCCTAATGGATGAAAGGGACAGAATAGCTGCCACATGGGAAGTGAGGTTATTGGGCAAGGCTGAATTGGAAAGGGAAGCTTGGTGGGAATGGATTGAGCTGACTATACCTCCAGATATTCCCCCCGGAAAATACAGGCTTGCCCTGGGTGGCAAAGCAACCCCCGGAGAAATCTCAATCAAAGGCAGGCCACGCCTCTTTTCTCCTCCACCAATTGCTAACCGATTGGAAATACTCTTCGGCCAAGGGATTGCCCTCAGAGGCTACGAAATCGCATACGAAGGTAGTAAGCTTAAGCTAACTTTGCTATGGGAATGTCGGGAGCGAATCCTGGACTCTTACACTGTCTTTACCCACCTTCTGGACGAAGGAGGCCGCTACATAGCCGGCCACGATTCTCCACCCGATAACGGTAATGCGCCAACTACTTCCTGGCTTCCCGGCGAATTTGTGGTGGACGTGCATGAAATCTCTCTGCCCTCAGAGCTCAAGCCCGGCCGCTATTTCCTTGAGATTGGCCTTTACAAGCCTTCTCCTGAGGGATTGCTCAGGCTCTCAACATCCCAAGGGAAGGATTCAGCCCTCTTCCCCTTTAACCCTTGAGAGCGGGCTATGTCCACAAGGGCCATGATTCCCCCACAGACTAAAGAATGCCCGCCCAAGAGAACAGGGATTGCAGCCTCCTTAGCTGCACGGGTAAAATCCCTGAGCCATTGGTCCGATATTTCCTCCGGAAGCATCAAATCTGAAGCGAACCTCTCTTCATCTGGTGGCCATATTCCTCGGTGGGCCATAAGAACTCTCGTATCAATTATCGCCGCTTTGGCCATTTGTGCTGCTTTCTGGAAGAACCCCTCTGGCCCCAGAGCTTCCACAAGGCAGCCCAAGAGGGAGCGAACTTCTCCTCTGGCCAGTCTACCACTGGAACGCATCCCTCGCTCTTCGCTTATAACCCTTGTTCGGCAGAGGGCTTCCCTTTCCAGCCTTTCCCAGGCGTAACTTGGCACCCTGCCTGCAGCCAAAATGAAGGCATCCTCATCCTTAAGGACTTCAGCAATTTTCCAAACCGCTTCAGTACCAAACGGCAACTTCTCCACAAATGAAGCAAGCCTCCCCTCAAGCCCCGGATAAGCCTTGAGGATTAGGAGGTCTGATGGTGTGTCTATGTCAAAAGTTGTGGCTGTGGAGTGAGGTGGGATTATCGGCCTAAGGCCAGCCTCATCCCAGAGCCTCCAGGCCAAATCGTTGTCGGATGAAGGCGGGATTATTTTATCCAAAGCTTCGGCCGGAGAAAAGCCAACCCAATCGCTGGAGAAGAGGTTATTGGCTACTAAAACGCCATCGCCTTCCAAGAGAGAAGCGATCTGGGCTAAAAGCGAGGAAGGAAGCAACGGGATAGAAGCGGCCCCAGTATAAAAGACTTTACCAAGCCTGTATTTTGAAACAAGCGCAAGCAGCCTCTTCCCGAAGTGAAAATCTCCCTGGTCCAGGTCCACTATTGCACCCAAACTTTGGAAAACCTCCGCTGCCTCTGGCCAATTCGTAGCCACAATTATGGGGCTAAAGCAGCCGACCTTCTTAGCCTTCTCCACCGCATCAATAGCTGCTGCCAAGCGGGCCTCGGAAAGGAGCTCGCTTAATTTCCCTTCCCCTTTCCTTGCCACCATGATTATGAACCCAATCACGTCTTCTTCTCCTTCAGAGTTAAGAGCCAAAGCACGATTGAAGTAATGAGCCAAAGGAGAAGGATAGCCAATAGCTTGTAGAGGCGAGTTGGCAGGACAAAGACCAAGATTCCGAAGAGCAAGCTCACCCCGTAATAGGCCAAAACCACTTGCCTCTGGGAGAAGCCGAGGTCGTGCAAACGGTGGTGGAGGTGGCGCCTATCGGCTTGGAAGATTGAGCGGTGGAGGCGAAACCTCTGGAAGATAATCCAGGCCACGTCCATTATGGGGACACCCATCACTAAGAGGATTGTGGCGACCTTGGCCCCGGCCACTATGGACAATGTCCCCAAAGCATAGCCTAAGAAGAAAGAGCCACAGCTCCCCATGAAAACCTTAGCGGGATGAAAATTGAAAGGCAAAAACCCCAAGGTTGAACCCAGAAGGGCCAAAGGCATAGGCACCACGCTCAGTTGCCCTTCCCTCCACATATGCAGTGCTAAAACAGCCGAAGTTATTGCCCCGACCCCAGCAGCAAGCCCGTCAAGCCCATCCAGAAAATTAACCGTGTTTATCATCCCCGAAATCCAGAAGATGGTGAAGGCCACTACCAAGGGGAACGGGAAAATAACCAGCTGATTAGTGAAGGGATTCATAACCCTCTCAATGAAAACCAAGAAGGCGATAGCGATTAGAGAGGCCGCAAGCTGGCCCAAAAGGTTAAAGAGCGGTTTGAGGTCAAACTTATCATCCAATAACCCTACTGTAAACATGAAAAGTGAACCGAGAAGCACCCCTGTGAGCCTGGTGAGCTCCTTGGGGTCGTTGCGGGGAGGAGTTATGGATGGAGGTAAGATAAGCGTTAGGGCCACGGCAAGCGTAAAGGAAATGAAAAGAGCTACTCCACCCAGGCGCGACTTTACCCCCTTGTGAAGCCTCCTTCCCCCCGGCATATCTACAGCTTCCAATTTAAACCCGAGGGGTATAGTAGCCGGGGTCAGTAAGAGCGATGTAAGGAAAGCAACACCAAAAACGATAGCGAAAGAAATCACCTCTTAATCCTCGCCATCAATTCTTGCAAGAGCCAGTGGAACGCAAGGCAATATAGGAAATTGCGGGAGTAAAGGAAAATAACCCCTGTTGCCACCGCCAAGCTCCCGAGGTGGAAGATGGTAAAGGGGTTTGGTTTTTCCCTTAATAAGAGAAACAGCTCACCGATGGACAGGACCAGCCCAGCCAAAGTTCCACTGGCCAAACCTAAAAGGGGTATAGCGAAGGCTCGGTAAAAGGCCCAATGGGTTTGGAAGTAAATGGCCTGTTTGAAGCTAAGCAAGACCGAATGGTTAGTTCTTGCCTCTGAACCCACTTGGTGGCAGAGGAGCATAATGACGGAAAATAGCAAAGCAAAAAAGAGGGCTACCTGGACTGAAGGCCCGATCCCTCCAAGCCAATCAAGGTGAGTAAAGCCCATGAAGCGAGGCAAGATAGCCCCCCTGAGGAGGGCAAAGGCTGGGATTCCGAGAAAATAAATCCCAAGTGCAACCTCCTCAAGCCCTTCTGCCCAAGGCCTCTGCGGCTTCTTGGCCGCCCACAGGGGTGCGAGGTAATTGATTCCAAGGGCATAAAGGCTTAACGATAAAGCTACCCATAGCCCGGCTTCCCAGCGGTAATCCATAAACTATTCCCCTTGGCCTTTAGACCATAACTCCAGATAATCACCCAACCCTTTAAAGGCCACCCTTTGCATTGTAACGGGATTATAAACAACTGCTATCAACCTGGAGGGCTCCCCCACTCCCTTGGGAAGAACCTCCAGTGCGTAGCGAGTTGTGAATTCACCTTCCTTTAGTTTATCCGGAGAAACCAATAAAGCCAAAGGTGCATCAAGCTGAGAAACGAGCTGGCCGCTTTGATTGAGAAATTGGATGGATACATTTAAGGGAGGAAGCTCGGCCACCTCTGTGCGCCAATTCAATTCTACATAAAAGCTGGCTTTATCCGGTAAACCGATAACTTGGAAGCTCTGCAATATTAACTTCTCAATGCCCTCAAAAGGAGGAGCTTGGCCCGCTTTTAGTGGAGAGCCCTTAGCAGCATCAAACCTGACCAACCGCACCGAAGGCCCTGTCCATTTTGTTTCGGCATAGTAAAATTTCTCCGCCAAAGCAAATTCTACAGGCCTTTCGGGGGCTAACTCCGATAGCCCCTGCATTATTACCCACACCCTTCCAGCCCCTTCCAGGAG
>CAYOIS010000033.1:0-15378 GCA_964404055.1 uncultured Anaerolineae bacterium
GAGGTTTTGCCATCCACCTCAACTTCAATTTCTCCCATCCTCGGCCCTTTGGTTACCACAAGGTAGAGAGCCGACCCCTTGACCCTGAACTCCAGCTCGCTTTCAGAGGTGGCTTTGACGTATTCCCCGAGGACGGCTCGCTCATCTCTACCTTTCTCCCACTGACCTCGGTAAGTAACAGCCCAGTGGTCCTCTTGGTGGAACCCTGGGTACATGACTTTGGCTTGGGGGATGTAACTTTTGAGGGCATAGTAAACTGGCAAGAGGGTGAAATCAGGCTCAGCCATGCGGAAAAAGTACTCGGGTTTATTTTCTTTAAGCCATTCCTCTGTAGGGCGCTTGAAGAACCAGAAGTTAACCACGCCAACCCATGGCCATTCTTCTTCTGCTCTTTGGTAAGCCATGACAGCATAGCGAGCTTGCTGTTCCAGGGTGACCCTCCCGTAAGGGGCAGGGAGGCCATCAGGCACTGCGTTCCAGTTCATTTCCGAAATCCATATCGGCTTATTGGCATCCCCGTTCTTCACCATTATGTCCCTCACGAAAAGAACCCTGGAGTAGTTTATAACCCTCGGGTTCATGCGGCGGTCGTATGGCCCTGACCATAAACCGTAACCTTGCATGGCCATGATGTCAAAATAATCCTTGGCACCAGCATCATACATCCGTTGCAAAAAGATGAAATCGTTCATGTCCCTTGGGCCGAGTTCAATGGTGGAAGCAAGCGCACCGCAGATTATCACCACGTTTGGGTCAGCTTGCTTAGCCCTCATGTAGGCAATTTTGAGCAAGCGGGTATACTCTTCAGGGTTGACAGGCTGCTCTCCCCATTCAGGGTAGATGTTGGGTTCATTCCATATTTGGTAATAACGGATCCGGCCTCGGTACCGGCTCACCACGGTATAGACGAAATCTCCGAAGTCCTCAAAGTCATCGGGAGGGGCGAAAGTGCCGCGGGCATCTCCATCGGCTCGGGACCAAGCTGGAGGGTTTGAAAGGCGCACTATTAGCTCAAGGCCGTATTTTTCGGCCAAGCTTACTATATGGTCATATTTCTCCCAGGCTGAGCGGTAAGGGAAGTGCCTTCGGTCCTGGAAATCGCCCTTGGCGTGGATTTCTATATCTTCCCAGGGGAATTCTTGCCTTATCCAGTGGAAACCGGCCTCAGCGATGAGCTTGACGGTTTGTTCCCGCTTCTCCGGTTCTACTTCTTGCTCCAGGAAAGTGTTTATGCCGAAAGGGTTCACTCCAGCGTAGGCTACAGGGGCATAGAATTCTGTCTGAAGTGGGGGACGCAATCGGGAGGAAAGGAGCTGAGTTAAGGCACTGACTTGGGCAAGAACTTCCTCCTCGCCGGTCAAATAGAAGGGGAAGCTTGATTGGGTAAAGAAGAAAGCTAAAAAGGCGAGGGCGATAGCGATTATTATTCCGAATCGCATAAGAGCTCTTCCTCTGGGATGGAGGCTAGGAAGTCGGTGACCTCCCGACGAGCTTGTTCAAAGAGCTTGAGGAGAACTTCATCCGGCTCTTTGAAGCCTGCTACTGCTCGTCTAGCGCAGGTTACGCAACCCAAAGAAGCCTTGTAGCTACCCAGGTTGCAATTGAGGCAATTGCAAAGCCTTATAATAAGGAGGGAGAAAGCAAGGCTTTCCTCGTGAGTTTCCGGTAGAGTAGCTACCCTTTCAACCAGCTTCTGCCACTTTTTACCCCTCAAGTTTTTCAAAGTATAAACGTTATGGTGCGGGAAAAGGATTTCGCTTTTAGGGTACATTGGCCAGGCTCCCAGCCATTTTTCTTAGTATAGTAGCACAGGGGCTAGGCTTTGTCAAGGACTAATTATTTTACATAAATTACTCATGTGGCTATTTCAGGCTTGGGCTATGGTAGGGCTTTAGTCAAGCCATTAAAGTAAGTGGTGTAACCAGCCAAGCCGAAGTGCTGGGCAGTGGGGCAGGGTAGTAAGTGCCAAGTTGAAGTATAGGCAGGTAGGGGGCAAGTAGAGCGGGGGAATCAGGGGCAAGCTGAGGATTAGAGGAAGGGGGTAGCGTGGGAAGCATTTAAGATAAGGTACATTATCTTAAATTTGCCATATGCCCCATTACACTGCCGTCCCTTGGGGTGTGAGATATCCCCTTTAGGCTTGTATCAGAAACCTCTTACAGCGGTGTCCAAACCCCAATAATGCGTGGTCTCCTCCCCTATTCACTGCAATTGCCATGTACCCTTGTAGCCATAGCCCGCCGAAGTTTAAGCCTTGTTTCTCTTCGTTACCCCTTAGGCGCTTGGGTTTGTAATTTATGTAAAATGTCTATCCCCTACCCTGCCGGTAATACGCGCATGGATTGGCAAGTTTTTCCTTAGCGGGTTACGATTCAGCAGCAAGGGGTTTGGCAGCATCCGCGATACGAAAGTCGCTCAGGAAGTGCGTGGAAAAGATGGCTTAGAACAAGCCAAAGCTATTCTTTTGGAAGAGAGTCATTATGTAAAGAGGCTTCCCTGAGGAGAACAACGTAATCGCTGAAAGAAAGTCTCCGAAGAGCTTCGTCAGGGCGGAAGAGGAAAGCATCGGAACCGGAGTGGCTTTCCCATTCCGGCAGAGGCTCAAGGACATGGGCTATGAAGAATTCCACTTCGTATTCCTTCCCTCCGTAAGAATAACGCACTTCCCCGACTTTCCCCCCCAGCTTTACTCTAAGGCCCATCTCTTCGGCTACTTCCCGGACAGCCGCCTCTTCCGGGCTTTCCCCTTCCTCTATGTGGCCTTTGGGGAAGAGCCAGTGGCCGTTCTGGTTCTTCCGTAGGACTACATTTTCCCCCCAGAAGACAATGGCTCCCGCTTCTCTTATCGGCTCATCCATGTGGTTACTCCTCTTCGGATGGTGAAGCCAAGCGCATTTCTTCAAGCCCCTCTTTTATAGCTTTCAAGATACCGCCTTCCACTGCCTTTTTGGCTGCCCTTATGGCGTTCTTAATAGCTATTGCATCAGAACGCCCGTGCGCTACTATTACCACTCCATCCACTCCCAGGAGTGGTCCCCCGCCGTACTCTCGGTAGTCAAGGCGTTTGGCTACAGCTTGAAAGGCAGGCTTAGCCAGTAATCCTCCCAGAATTGCTAGCGGCCGCTTCTTTATCTCTTCCTTCATTATCCCCATGAGCGCCATGGCCAAACCTTCCGAAAGTTTCACTACGACGTTGCCGGTAAAGCCATCGCTTACTACCACATCAGCCATGCCGGCCGGGATGTCTTTGCCTTCCACGTTGCCTATGAAGTTGAGGCCACTGGCTTTGAGGAGCTGATGGGCTTCTTGCACTACTATCGTCCCTTTGGTTTCCTCTTCCCCGTTGGAAAGCAGGCCTATGCGTGGGTTCTTTATGCCCATGACTCTTTCAGCGTAGACGTGGCCCATGAGGGCGAACTGGAGCAAATACTCGGGCTTGCAATCGGTATTTGCTCCAACATCAATTAAGAAGCAGAAGCCTTTCGTGGTCGGGTAAGGGGTAGCGAGGGCAGGGCGCTTTATACCCTTTATTCGGCCCAAATGAAATATGGCCGCAGCCAATACCCCGCCTGAGTTCCCAGCCGACACAAACGCATCGGCTTCGCCACGCTTGAGCATTTTCATCCCTACCACCATGGAGGAATCGGGCTTGGCTTTCACCGCTGCCGCTGGATGCTCTTGCATCTCAATCACTTGAGAAGCATGGACTATGGGCAAGGAAAGGCCACTGGTATTGTGCTTTGAAAGTTCTGCCCGGATAGCTTCTTCTCGGCCGACGAGGATTACCTCTACTCCGAGCTCTCGGGCGGCCATTACGGCTCCTTCCACTGCTACTTGTGGCGCGTAATCTCCTCCCATGGCATCAAGGATTATACGCATGTCTCAGCCTCCTTAAGCTACTCATTTTACAAATACAAACACTAAATCGTTCACATTAGTGTTAGTAGGCCCTGTAATAAGCAAATCGCCGAGGGCTTGGAAGAAGGTATAGGAATCGTTGTTCTGGAGGTAAGCGAGCGGTGATAGGCCTCGCTCGGCAGCTTTTCGGGTTGTGGTTCCATCTACGATAGCTCCGGCAGCATCAGTTGGGCCATCGGTCCCATCGGTGGCTAAGGTGACTACGGTGACTCTTTCCCAGCCTTCTAAGGCGATGGCTGCAGCCAGGGCCAATTCTTGGTTCCTTCCACCTTTGCCTTTACCCTTTATGGTTACAGTTGTTTCTCCTCCGAGGATTAAGCAAGCCGGTGGAGGAATAGGGATGCCTCTGAAGGCTACTTCTTTCCCCAGTGCCGCCACAGCTTTCGCCACTTCCCTTGCTTCCCCTTCCAGGAAGGTGGTGAGAAGCATAGCGTTGTAGCCGAGTTTTTTGGCCTCCTCTAAAGCTGCCGTAGCAGCTATGTAATTGTCACCTATAATTACATTTTGCACTCGCTCAAATATGCGGTCGCCAGGCTTAGGGGTTTCTGGGATTTCTCCCTCCATTCCCCTCTTAATCCTTTCCACAATCCTGGGTGGCATTTCGCTCAAGAGGTCATATTTTTCCATGACTTTCCAAGCATCGGCGAAAGTGGTTGAGTCAGGAGCGGTTGGGCCAGAGGCTATGGTATCCAACGGACTGCCTATCACATCCGAGAGGATAAGGCTTATGACCGTTGCTGGGTATGCAGCTTTAGCCAGCTGTCCACCTTTCAGGGCTGAAATATGCTTGCGCAAGGCGTTGATTTCGTTTATAGTAGCTCCGCACTTTAAGAGCAGAGAGGTGGCGATTTTTTTATCCTCAAGGGTTATGCCTTCGGCAGGCAAGGGCATGAGGGCTGAGCCTCCACCGGAAATCAGGGTTATGACCAAATCTTCTTCTTCGGCTTCTGAAGCCAACTCCAAAATTTTCCTTGCCCCTTCTAGCCCCGATTCGTTCGGAGTTGGGTGGCCGGCTTGATTTATAGTGATGCGTGTAGGTGATGGCTCAAGGATGTAGCCTTCTTTCACGTTGACCCAACCTTTGGCAATGCGTTCCCCCAGTATTTCTTCCACGGCTGCGGCCATTGGGGCTCCCGCTTTCCCTCCGCCTATCACTATGACCCGCCGGTACTTCTCAAGGTTGTAGGCTTTTCCGGCCACAATGAGGTCATTGCCCTCTTTTTTGACCACCTTGCGGATTGCTTCTGCGGGGTCAACAGCTTTTAAAGCGGCGTTTATTATCGCCATTATCTCTCCCTTATCCATTTCGGTCCCTCCTTCTCAACCCATGCTTTAAGCACATTGCCAACAATTTCCAAGCTCTTAGGGCTTACTTTGTCTGGCGTGTCATCTGAAGTATGCCAGTAAGGGTAATCAAAGTCAATTAGCAGAGTTGAGGGGATGCCCTTAGAAGCGAAGGGCAAGTGGTCATCAATGATGCTGTACTTGACTTGGGGGATGAAGTAGTTGGATAAGCCAAGTTCTTGAGCTAAGCGCCAGATGCTTTCGGTGAGGGCTTTATCGGAATTGGCTTCTTGGTAAATCTCCAGGTTGGCATCTCCAACCATATCCACAACAATTACAGCGGCGAGGTCAAGGTCCAGTTGGGAAGCGAAATAAGCTCCAACTGAGAAGGGCCATCCGTCAATATTACCTCGGTCCTCAGCGTCAAAGAAGGCGAGCCAGAGGCGGAAGCCTTTGGGTTCTTTGAGGCAGTGGGCGAGCTCCAGAAGCAAAGCTGTGCCGCTGTTTCCATCGTTAGCTCCGGGGACTGGCAGATGTTGCAAGTGTGGCGGGTTGCGGTCGGTTATAGGGCGTGTATCGTAGTGTGTGCCTAATAAAATTCCGGGGCCGTTCCCTTTAAAGGCCAAGATATTGAAACCTTGGATGCCGCGGTAGGAGAAGGGGTTTACTTGGACCTGCCAACCGTTAGCTTGCAGGTTTTGGATGATATAATCTCGCACTTGTTCCTGTGCCCTGCTGCCAACTGGGTGCGGGCCGATTGAATGAAGGTGTAGGACGTGGTTAAAGGCTCTGGGGCCGGAAAAGCTGGTTATGGAACAGGCTATGAGGGGAACGAGGGAGAGCAGCGCAAATTTTCGCATAGCCAAAATGAGCGAAAAAGGCAAGCTCTTCCAGGTTAAACTTAACTTTGAAAGCCACTGCTTTTCGCAGCCATTTTGGCTATGCGAAGAAAAACTGCCCTCGCTTAACAATGCTTATGCCCCCCTCACCTTCTACCTGCTATGGGTTGGTTATCCCGTGCGAGGCTATAAAAGCTTCTAAATCGCGCAAAGCGCGCTCAGCATATGCTATGTACCGAGCTTGCTTCTTCTTTACCCTCCTTTCCAAAGGAGGGAGCAAACCAAAGTTCGCTTTCATGGGCTGGAATTCTTTGAGCCGGGGGTCGGTTATGTAACGGCATAAGGCCCCTATCATCGTGGTTGTAGGGAAGATTAAAGGTTCTTCCCCTCGGAGAAGCCGAGCCATGTTTAGCCCGGCTACAAGGCCTGTAGCGGTGGAGCCTACATAGCCTTCGCTCCCTGTTATCTGGCCAGCAAAGAAAAGGTCGTGCCGCTGGCGGAACTGGAGGGTGGGAAGGAGAAGTTTCGGAGAGTTTATGAAAGTATTGCGGTGCATCTGGCCAAATCTTACAAATTCGGCTTTTTCAAGACCAGGGATAAGCCTGAAGACCCTTTCTTGTTCGCCCCACTTTAGGTTGGTCTGGAACCCAACCAGGTTGTAAAGAGTGCCAGCCGCATCATCTTGACGAAGCTGAACTACAGCGTATGGCTGCTTGCCTGTCCTTGGATCCACAAGCCCGACCGGACGCAATGGCCCAAAAGCCAGCGCCTCACGCCCCCTCCGAGCAATGACTTCTATCGGAAGACAGGCCTCAAAGAACTTGGGGTCTTCTTTCTCAAAGTCCCGCAGCTCAATAGTTTCAGCCTGGAGAAGAGCATCCACAAAACGGTAGTATTCTTCCTGGGTCATTGGGCAATTTATGTAATCTTCCCCTCCCCTACCGTAGCGGGAAGCCCGGAAGGCTTTGGTCATGTCAATGGATTCATAGGTCACGATTGGGGCTATGGCATCGTAGAAGTAAAGGTATTCTTCGCCGATTAATTCCCGAATGCGTTGAGCAAGAGCATCAGAAGTAAGAGGCCCTGTGGCTATTATAACAGGACCAGAGGGAATCTCGGTCACTTCTTCCCTGATGAGCCTGATGTTGGGGTGAGATTCAATGCGCTCTGTGACCAGACGAGCGAAGTCATCCCTGGATACAGCTAAGCTTCCTCCGGCTGGCACGCGGGTTTCATCAGCGCAAGAAATGATGAGCGAACCCAAACGGCGCAGTTCTTCCTTGAGAAGGCCCAGGGGCTTATCAATTGGTTCTGCTCCGAGAGAATTGCTGCAGACTAGTTCAGCCAAAAAGCCAGTGCGATGGGCAGGGGTAAGCTTGTGAGGACGCATTTCGTAGAGGTATACCTTAAAACCCCTTTCTGCTAACTGCCAAGCCGCTTCTGACCCTGCAAGTCCACCACCTATGACAGTTACTTCTGCCATTGCTATCCCTTTTCCACAATCTTTATGTGCAGTTCAGCAAGTTGGCGTTCAGAAATTGGGGCTGGGGCTGAGAAGAGAAGGTCCACGGCCGCTTGAGTTTTCGGGAAAGCTATGACTTCTCGGATGGAACTTTCGCCCCGCAGGAGCATGACCAGCCGGTCAATCCCCAGGGCTATTCCTCCATGCGGGGGAGCACCGAACTCAAATGCTTCCAGAAGATGCCCAAACTGAGCCTTAGCCTCTTCCTCCGAGAGGCCTATGAGCTTGAAGATTTTTTCCTGGAGGTCTCGGTTGTGAATCCTTATGCTTCCTCCGCCGATTTCCCAACCATTGCAGACGATATCGTAGGCCTTAGCCCGGACCTCGCTTGGGGCTGATTCCAAAAGTGGTATGTCCTCGTCAAGTGGAGCTGTAAACGGGTGGTGAACAGGATCCCAACGGTTTTCTTCTTCGTTCCACTTCACGAGAGGGAAATCTAAAATCCAAGCGAAGGCCAGTTCGTTTTCATCGGCGAGGCCTAAATGTCGGCCTAAGAAAAGTCTCATTTTCTCCATCACATCAAAGGCCTTTTCGGTTTTATCCGCTACGAAGATTAGGCCATCGCCCTGGGAAGCGCCAGCTTGAGATATTATAGCTTCCAACTGCCCGGGAGTGAAGTAACGCGCTGCGGAGGACTTTATCCCTTCTGGAGTTACAGCCATCCAGACAAGGCCTTGGGCTCCAAATCCTTTTGCCTTAGCTGCCATTTCATCCCATTGCTTGCGGGAAAAGCCTGCAGCCCCAGGTACTCTCAACCCCTTGACCACCCCACCTTCTTCTACCACCTGACGAAATACGCTGAATTCGCTCTCCTTCGCTATTTTGGTTATGTCAAATAAAGGCAGGTCAAAGCGTAAATCGGGTTTATCGGAGCCGTAGCGTTCCATTGCTTCTTTGTAAGACAAGCGCAGGAATGGCTCAAACTTGAGCCTTTTGTTGGTCAAGGTTTTGACCAAGGAGGTAAGCAGTTCTTCAATTACCTGAAGGATATCCTCGCGGTCCACGAAGGACATTTCCAGGTCCAATTGGGTAAACTCAGGTTGCCGGTCGGCCCTGAGGTCTTCGTCTCGGAAGCAGCGGGCGATTTGGAAATATTTTTCAAAGCCGGCCACCATAAGGATTTGTTTTAGCTGTTGAGGAGATTGAGGCAAGGCGTAGAATTTTCCGGGGTGGACGCGGCTTGGTACCACGTAGTCCCTGGCCCCTTCAGGGGTGCTGCGGATGAGTATTGGGGTTTCTATTTCTACAAAGCCCTTGGCATCAAGGAAATCGCGGATGAATTTCACCACTTTGTGGCGGAAGATTATGTTCTCTTTCATCCTCTGCCGGCGGAGGTCAAGGTAACGGTATCGGAGGCGGAGAGCTTCATCTACTTCTTCCTCCCGGTCAATGTAGAAAGGCGGGGTGCGTGATGGGTTGAGGATTTTGGCTTCTTTGGCGATTACTTCTACCTCACCGGTTGGCAAATTGGGGTTTTCCATCCCTGTCGGCCTTTTTTGAACTATTCCTCTTACCCACAGGACGTATTCGCTGCGAGCTTCGTCGGCTACCTGGTAAGCTTCAGGGGATTCAGCCGGGTTGAAGACTACTTGCACTATCCCTTCCCGGTCGCGGAGGTCAATGAATATGAGGCCTCCGTGGTGGCGGCGGCGGTGCACCCAGCCGGCCAGTTTTACCTCACGGCCAATGTGTTCCTTACGCAAGAGTCCGCAGTAGTGGTCTTTAAGCAATTTTAACCTCCCACCAAAGGTTTTTGTTTCAAGGCTTTTATGTTTCCAGCGCCAACGCAGAACATGGCAATGCGAAAAGCAGTAAGGATTTCCAAAGCTTTTTCCCGGACGGCTTCGGGAGATAGGAGAGCCGGTTTCAGGAATGGAGCTCCTATCCCCACAAGGTCAGCTCCCAAAGCTATGGCTTTGGCTGCTTCAATTCCTGTCCTTATCCCTCCGCTGGCGATGAGTGGGAAATCGGGCAAAACCTGCCGGACGCCTCTAAGAGCTTCGGCTGTCGGTATTCCCCAATCGGAGAAGGCTTCGGCTACGTTCTTGAGGCTTTCCCGCTCAATGCGGTGCATTTCAATCAAGCTCCAACAGGTTCCTCCGGCTCCTGCGACGTCAATTGCTGCAACTCCTGCCTCTTTCAGTTTTAATGCCACTTCTGGGCTTATACCCCAGCCCACTTCTTTTACAACCACTGGCACTTCCAAACTGGCGCAGACTTTTTCAATCTTGGCCAAAAGTCCAGAGAAATTTGCATTTCCCTCGGGTTGGAGTGCTTCCTGCAATGGGTTAAGGTGTAGGACGAGGGCGTCGGCTTGTATCATATCCACGGCTTTTCGGCACTCATCTACTCCATAGCCGTAGTTCAGTTGAACAGCCCCCAGGTTTGCGAAAAGCAGGATATCGGGGGCGATGTCACGCACTTTGTAAGTTGAGGCCAGGGATGGGTCTTCAAAGGCTGCCCTTTGGGAGCCAACGCCCATCGCCCAGCCAAGCTCCTGAGCCACAAGGGCGAGGTTGCGATTTATTCTGCCCGCTTCCTCCGTTCCCCCAGTCATTGGAGATATTAGGAAAGGGGCCTTGAGCTTTTTCCCTAAGAACACAGTTGAGGTGTCAACTTCTGATAGGTCAAGCTCTGGGAGGGCGCAGTGAAGGAAGCGGTATTTCTCAAAGCCTGTTGTTAAGGTCCTAAAGTCCACGTTCTTTTCCAAAGCAATGCGCAAATGCTCACCCTTTCGGTAACTGGAAGACATCAATATGCACTCCTGTCAGAGAAGATGCGGACAAGGGTTTTGATGATTATCTTTATGTCAAGCCATAGGGACCAGTTCTCAATGTACCAGAGGTCGTATTTTGTCCTTTCGGCGATGGAGGTATCACCCCTTAGGCCATGGATTTGAGCCCAGCCGGTTATCCCAGCTTTCTCCCTATGGCGTTCCATGTAGCGGGGGATGCTTTTGCGGAATTGCTCAACGTAGTATGGTTGCTCAGGCCTCGGCCCCACCAAGCTCATGTGTCCAAGTAGGACGTTTATGAACTGTGGGAGTTCGTCCAGGGAATAGCGCCTCAGGAGAGCTCCAAGCTTTGTGCGCCTCGGGTCATCGCGTGTGGTCCAACCTGGGCCATTGGCATCGGCATCTTGACGCATGGAGCGGAATTTGAGCATGGGGAAAGGTTTAGCGTCAAGCCCCATCCTCTCCTGGACGTAGAAGACTGGCCCTGGTGAGTCAAGTTTTATTAGGATGGCTATGAGGAGCATTAAAGGGGAAAGGAGGATAAGGGCGATGGATGCGCCTATTATGTCCATTGCCCTCTTCAAAGCCAGCTTCCAGCCCCTCATAGCCATATCCCTGACCGTAATCAGTGGTAAGCCGTCCAAGTCGCCTATGCTTACTTCCGATGCTATTATTTGGAAGACGTCAGGGAAGACCTTTATGGCAACTGAACTGCGGTCGCACATCCCGATTATGGAGAGTATCTGTGAGTGGTCGGCTTCGGGCATGGCGATTATGAGCTCGTCCACATCTTCTCTGGCCAAGATGGAGGGCAAGTCGCTTATTTTCCCCAGAACTGGGATTCCCATGATTTGGCCGTTTACATTGTCATCCACAAATCCCACCACTCTGTAACCGAGCCCAGGTGAACGCATTATTTTCTGGAGGATTATACGTCCGACTTCCCCTGCCCCCACGATTAGAACTTTGGAGGCGCCTATACCTTTAGCATACATTGAACGTTGCCAGCGGGCATGGAGAGTCCTACCGATGAATGTGAAGATTATGGTTAGCAGCCAGACGTAGACCATCATTAGGCGCGAGTAGTCGGGTTCGTTCTTGAAGATAAGGGAGAAGAAAGCTATGGCGATAAGGGTTCCGATGGAGGAAGCGGCGGTGAGTTTGGAGAATTCGTCTATGTGGGAAAAAGTTCGGCGGCGGTGGTATAGGCGAGCAAAGAAGAAAGTAGTAAGCATGGTGAGGACGTAGATTGCGGCCATTCCCAGGTAAGGGGTAAAGGTGTAGGGCAAGTTCTGGTGCGCGGAGAGGAGCCGAAGCCTATAGCCCAGGTAGAAGGCCAAAGCTATAAGGATGGCATCCAGAACCGCCAAGCTTAAGCGAAAGAGAAGGTTCGGGTTTTTCACGATATTTTGCTTAAGCCCCACCACAGGTAAATCCCCGCCTTAACCAACTTATCCAACCACCAGGGTGTCTGGGAGGCGTAGTGCTTGCGGTAAAAGATGAGCATTGCTCTAAAGAATTCATCCCTGGCCCTGGGGTTCTTTTGGCTTGAAACCCTTTTGTAGTGGAGGACAGTGACCTCGGGGTAGTAGTATACTTTCCATCCGGCCTTTTTTATCCTCAAAGCCCAATCCAGGTCCTCCCCGTAGAGGAAGAAGGATTCGTCCAAAAGGCCGGCATCGGCGATGGCTTCCCTACGCACCATCATAAAAGCCCCTACTACCGAGTCCACCTCGGCAGTTTTATCTGGGTCAAGGTAAGTGAGGTTGTAGCGGGCAAAGCGAGGGTGGCGTGGGAAGAGTTTACTTAGGCCTATCATCCTGTAGAATGCCACTTCGGGGGTGGGGAAAGAACGACGACAGGCGAGATCCAGACTCCCATCCTGTCGGATTAGCTTCGGGCCAGCAACTCCTGCCTGGGGGTGAGAATCCATGAAGCGGACCATTTTAGCCAAGGCTTCCGGCGGGACAATGGTATCTGGGTTCAACAGGAGGGCATAGCGGGCAGCATCTTTAGAGATAGCGCCAGGGTTGAAGCCAAGGGCTTTAAGGCCCAAGTTATTGGCGTATGCATATCCGCCGTTGAATGGGCTGGTGATGAGGAGAACTTCGGGAAATTCCTTTCTAACCATGTCTGCACTTCCATCCCCGGAGCCGTTGTCCACTACACACACTTTGAAAGAGACCCCTCGGCTTTCTAAAAGGGAAGCCAAGCAATCCCTGAGAAGGTCCCTGGTATTGTAGTTTACGATAACCACCCCCACGTCCAACATGGCCATAACTTATTGGTTTTATTTTAACACAAAGGGTTTGGTGAAGCAAAGAGTAAAAGCTGGGGGCAAATCGCCTAAATCCCATGCCAGGGGGCAAGCCCTTTGGCATCCCCAATCTCTACTTATAGGCAGGTTTGCAAGAAAGGGCGATTTGCTCTCTACTTCTGTGCCTTCTTCACAATTTCTTAACAAGGGCACGGTATACTTGGAGCTGGAAAAATCAACCAAAAGGAGGTGAGAAAATGAGGAAGTGGATGGTGATTCTGGCCGCAGTGGCGATTGTGGGGTTAATTTTAGGTCTGGGTGTGAAGAAAGCCATGGCCCAGACGCCTACTCCAACCCCACAAGCTCCTGTCCCGATGCCGTGGAAATGGTTTGGTTGGGGTTTCGGGAAAGGATGCAACCCTAACTCTATCGCTGAAGCTCTGGGGATGAGCACCGACGATTTAGTAAAGGCCCTTCAGGAGGGCAAGACTATAGCCCAGTTGGCCGAGGAGAAAGGGGTAGCTCTTTCCACAATAGTGGACCAATGCCTGCAGTTTGAGAAGGACTGGCTCTCCTTCCTTGTCCAGAAGGGCTACATAACCCAGGAGATGGCCGATAAGTGGCTCAGCCTCAAGAGGCAGATGTTAGAGTTCCAATTCACCTACAACTGGAGATTTGGTTGGGGATGGGGCCGGATGCGCGGCCCCAGAGGAAAGGGGCCTCGGTGGTAAGGGCTCTTTAACTAAGCGGGGGAGGGTTAGCCTCCCCCGCTCTTATTAGGCGCTCATGAGAGCGGCTACGCCAGGCAACTCCTTTCCTTCCAAGAATTCCAAGCTTGCCCCGCCTCCAGTAGAGACGTGGGTTAATTTTTCAGCGACGCCGGCAGCTTCCACTGCTGCTGCCGAATCCCCACCGCCTACCACTACTGTAGCGCCTTCTAACTCAGCCAAGGCTTGGGCTATAGCGAAGGTCCCCTTGGCGAACGGCTCCACCTCAAATACACCCAAGGGGCCGTTCCAAAAGACGGTCCGGGCTCCGCGTAGTTTCTCACGGAAAAGCTTTACAGTTTCAGGCCCTACGTCAAGGATACGCCACCCTTTAGGCACTTCTCCTGGTTTTGCTACTCTTGTAGGAGCATCGGGGGCCAAGCGCTCCGCTATCACTACATCCACTGGCAAGACCAGCTTTTCGCCCCCTTCCCGAAGGAGTTCTTGGGCTAAGCCCAGAGCTTCATCCTCCACAAGGGAATCGCCAACTTCGTAGCCCAGGGCTTTGAAGAAGGTGTTAGCCATCCCTCCTCCGATGAGGAGGAGGTCCACCTTGGGAAGGAGGTTGCGGATCACGCCGATTTTGTCCGAAATCTTTGCTCCGCCCAAGATAGCCACGAATGGCCTTTGGGGATCGGAAAGGAGGAGGCTGAGGTAGCGGATTTCCTTCTCCATCAGGAATCCGGCCACAGCTGGTAAGTAATGGGCAACCCCTTCGGTAGAGGCATGGGCTCGGTGGGCAGTGGCGAAAGCATCGTTGACGTAGATATCGGCCAAAGAAGCAAGCTGGCGGGCGAACTCAGGGTCATTGGCCTCTTCCTCCGGGTGAAAGCGTAGGTTCTCTAAGAGGATTACTTCACCTGGCTTCATCTCCTTCACCGCTTTCTCTACCTCTGGCCCGATGCAATCGTCAAGCTTCTTCACCGGCATTCCCAAGATTTCCGATAGCCTCTTGGCCACCAGGTCCATCTTGAATTCAGGCGATGGCTTGCCTTTAGGCCGCCCAAGGTGGGACATGAGGATTACGGCTGCGCCTTGGTCCAAAAGGTACTGGATTGTAGGCACAGTGGCCTTTATGCGTCGGTCGTCGGTGATTCGGCCTTCAACTATGGGGACGTTGTAGTCCACTCTTACCAGCACCTTTTTCCCCTTAAGGTCTATGTCTCGGATTGTCCTTTTGTTCATGGCCAACCTCCTTTTTGAGGGTTACATCTCCAGCCCATATGGTTTTAACTTCCCCTTCATGGGTAGCCAGAAGGAGAGCCCCGTCTTCGTTCACGCCGATGGCTATTCCTTCTATAGACTCGGTAGGGGTGATAACGGTTACTTCTTGGCCGAGGGGGTATAGTCGGGCTTGCCATTTAGCCCGGAAATCCGCACCCCTTTTCAACCCTTGGTAATTTCTCTCCAAGCGGCTGAGGATTTCCTGGAGCAAGACGAAGCGGGGGAACTCGCACCCAAGCTCATCTGATATGCTGGTGGCGTAGGAGGCCAAGGGTGAAAGGGGCGATTCTGAAATTTTAACGTTAACGTTTAGGCCGACTCCTACTATAGCGTAAAGGATGCGTTCACCCGAAGCTTGAATCTCAGTAAGGATTCCGCCGGCCTTTTTACCGGATAGGAGGATATCATTGGGCCATTTTATCGCTACTTTCAGCGGGGTGAGGTCTTCAATGGCTTCGGCTATGGAGAGGGAAGTAATCATGGTTAGGCGGTGAGCTTGGTGGGGAAGGAGTGAAGGTCTGAAGATTATGGACATTAAGATAGAGGAGCCGGGGGGAGAAATCCAAGTCCTTCCCAGCCGCCCTCTTCCAGCCGTTTGCTCCTCCGCCAGGACTATTGTTCCTTCCGGAGCCCCTCCTTCGGCCAGCCTCCGCGCCTCGTCCTGGGTAGAAGTTGTGGTGCGGAAGTAATAGATTCTTTGGCCAAAAATTGGTGATTCGCCCATGGTTCTGAACCAATTATACCTAAAACGTGCCCTGGTGCAAGCTAAGCCTGATTTTTGTCCCTTGTAAGTTCTCGGTGTTATAATATCCTTGGAGGAATCAGCCAGATGA
>CAYOIS010000034.1:0-14293 GCA_964404055.1 uncultured Anaerolineae bacterium
CCCGCAACCGAGTGGGACTCAAAACATTGACAGATTCTCAGCAAACGAGGGTGGGCAAAAATTGGAAGGTACAGGGGGGCGAAGACCCCATGACGGTGGACATGGAGGTGTCCCCGAAAAATTATTAGGGGTTAGTAGCCAACCCCCGTAACCTCGCAAAGAGGCTAACTTAAGCAAGAATTAAAGGGGCGATTTAGGCCCTTCCCTTTACCTAATCCTGGCTTTTTACGGTCAAGCGAGACTTTCACTGGCAAAGTCCCTCAAAAAGCACTCCACAAGGTTTAGGGCACTGAAATCTCCAAAGGTGAGCCACGTTATGAAAGGTTCTCTTCCCACAACTTTGCGGGCTATGGCTTTGGGCGGTAAGCCTTGCCGATGCAGTTCAAGGATTGTATCCCTAAGCTCGGTTAAATGTTCCAGCTTTGCTTTTATCCTCTCTTGCCCATCCTTGTAGATGGTTCCGCTGCCGGGGAAAAGGTAGCTTATCTCAAGGGAAGCCATTTTCTCCAGAGATTCTATGATTTGCTTGGGCCTGTAAACTTTCCGATAGGCGCGGTCTTTCCCTCCCACGTAAGCATCCCCGCAAAAGAGCCATCCTTCCGATTGTTCGTAAAGGGCTATGTGGTCCGGGGAGTGGCCTGGAACTTCTATCACTTGGAAGGAGAAGTTTTCCGTCTCCAATTTCTCATCCACTGGCGAGCCATCGGATGGCTCCGGAACCCCCCAGAAAAACCGACGGTATAAGCCCATGTTCAAAAGGGCAGGGTTGCGGAGGATAGGCAAGGCTTTAGGGTGGGCTTTTATCTCTACCCCCCGCTTGCTCAAAGCACAGTTGGCTCCAATGTGGTCTTCGTGGGAATGGGTATTCACTACGGTGTGGATTGGGGTATTTTCCAAGGCCTTCAGAAATTCATGCTTTTGGCGGGGACTTCCGGTATCTATGAGCAAGTGGTCCACTAAATAAGCAGCGGTGAAGTAGTAAGCTTTTCCAGGCAGCAAATCCCTGCCCATTTTGAAAACTTTTACCGGGCCTATGCTCCTCACCACAAGCACGGCTACCTCCTCATTTGGAGGAGCTTAGCGCCAAATCCTGTGCTTCTGCAACCAAAGAGCTACTGAGCGAGGCACAAAACCGCTGTCTTCTATCAAGGACCCTATAATGAGCAAGGTCTCACGCAGGGTCAGGTAAACCCTTTCTTCCCAAGGGATAAGGTCAAAATTGGTGTTGGTGGGGCTTGTGTAGACAGTGAAGCCAGCCCTCCGGAAAAGGAGGCTTGCTCTAAATAGATGCAACGGATGGCTCACTACAATCACTCTCTTCCATCCTTTCTGTTCGGCCAGAGCTTTGACGCTGCGTGCCTCTTCCCTGGTAGTCAGTGCCCCATCGGCTATAAGCACGTTCTCGGGTGGAATGCCAAGTTCTATGGCTTTTTGCCTGGCTATGGCCGAGGCAGATGTTGGATTATCGCTGTAGCCTCCGGCACAGACCAAGTAGGGGGCCAAGCCTTTTCGGTAGAGGTAAACTCCATGGCGGATGCGGGCTTCTAAGTTTGGGCCTATTTGCGCTCCTAACACTACAATGGCGTCAGCGGGCTGAGCTTTGTCAACCATGCCAGTGGAGTAAACATTTGAAGCGATAAAGGCCAAAATTCCCATAACCGTTAAGCCAAAGCCAATCCAAAGCTCGTTGCGCATTAGCGCTCCCCTTTCAAGGGCCTTTGTAGTAAGAGCTGCGGATTAAAGGGCCAGCTATTACCGCTTTAAAGCCCATTTCTTCCCCGACCTTTCTGTACCACTCAAACTCCAGAGGATGAATATATTCAGCCACGGGTAGTTGCTTGGAGGTTGGTTGGAGGTACTGGCCTATGGTTAGGATTTGGCAGCCAGCACGGCGCAATTCCGCCATCACTTCTAGCACTTCTCCCCTGGTTTCACCCAGCCCCAGCATCAGCCCGGATTTGGTGGTCAAGCCGGCCTGTGCTCCTAAGGATAAAATGCCAAGGGAACGCCGGTAATCGGCTCTGGGGCGGACTAATGGGTAAAGCCTTGGGACTGTCTCCACGTTGTGATTTAAGATATCGGGCTTTGCATCTAAGACTTTGCCCAATGCTTTCAATGAGCCGGCGAAGTCGGGAATGAGCACTTCAACTTTGGCCTTTGGTAGGCTCCTCCGGACCGCTTTTATCGTTTCAACAAACTGGTTGGCCCCTCCGTCGGGCAAGTCATCCCTCGTCACTGAAGTAATGACTACGTGATTCAGCCCAAGCTTTCGGGCAGCTTCGGCCACTCTCTCGGGCTCTTGAGGATCAGGCGGTAAGGGTTTGCCTGCTTTTACTGAGCAAAAGCGGCAGTTTCGGGTGCAGATGTCTCCAAGAATCATGAAAGTAGCAGTGCCTCTTCCCCAGCATTCAGCTATGTTAGGGCACAGGGCCTCCTGGCATACGGTGTGGAGTTTGAGGGATTCAACTAGGGATAGAAGCTCCTCCACTTTTTCCCCTTGAGGGGCTTTGGCTTTAAGCCACGGGGCCTCTCTTAGCCCCCATGTTACTTCAAAACCAAGTCGGCGGGCTGCCTCCACTGCTTCGGCTTCTCGGATTGGCCCTATCTCTTGGATGATAGGCTTCTGGTCAGGTTGGGAGGAAAGGACGATGTAGCTCCTGGCTTCGGGGTGTGAATTGAGGATAAGAAAACCGTCAACCAAACCAAAACAAGAAGCTTCAGCCATGTGCTGTGTAAAATCAAGCGCTCGGCGTTCTTCCATGATGCCGAGCCTCAGGATTGCCAGTTTCCCTTTCACCATTTGGGGATATAAAGGGCTTTGCCCAAAAGGTCTCGGGCCGCTTCTTGACGGCTTTCAGTAAGGCAAGGGTGGCCAGCGACGGCCTCGGCCAAATCATCAGCCAAAGCTTCCAGCTTTATGGCCAGAACTGCTTGGTCAATTAACTCCGTAGCCCATGGGCCAACGATGTGAACTCCAAGGACTTTCCCGTAAGTAGCCTCAGCTATTATCTTCACGGAGCCGACGGTCTCGCCCATAGCCATAGCTCTGGCGTTCAGAGCGAGGGGGATGACACTTACCTTGATTTGATAACCGGCTTTCTCTGCCTCTTCTTGGGTCATACCCACCGAGGCTGCTTCGGGTCGGCCGTAGATGCAGTGGGGGATTAAGCGTTTGTCCAAGGAGCTATCCAGGCCCATGATGTTTTCGGCAGCTACGATTCCCCCAGCAGTAGCTTCGTAGGAGAAGCGTCCACCAGCAACATCACCCACAGCGTAGATAGTGGGGCAAGAACTCCTCATCCTCTCATCTACCGCAATTACCCCGCCTTCAACTTTTACCCCAACTTTTTCCAATCCTAAGCCACTAAGGGCAGGGCTGCGTTCAGCTACAAGAACTTTGTCCACTAAAAGCTCCCTCTCCCCTTTCCGGTCAATTATCCTGACGGCCAGCTCTTGTCCGCTACGCTTTATGGATTGAACCCTGGCTTCAACCAGGATTTCAACCCCTTCTTCCCTCAGTGCTCCTCCGACCCTTTGGCGTATTTCATCATCCTCGCCTGGTAAGACCCTTCTCTCTTTTTCCACTATGGTGACGTTGCTTCCGAAAGCGCTGAAAATTGAGGCCAAAGCGATTTGAGGTGGTTCACTTCCCAGTATGAGGAGGCGATTGGGAACTTGGTCCAAGTTGAGAGCTTCTTCGGGGGTGATTACACCTTCTTCGTCAATGCCATCAATTGGGGGCTTGGTGATTTCAAAGCCAGTAGCAATGACTATAGCATCTCCAGCGATGGTCTTCCCGTTTATTTCTACGGATTGAGGGCTGGAAAGTTTGGCTGCACCTTTTATTACCTCTACTCCATTCCCAGCCAGAAGCCCCTCTATTCCCATGCGTATTTCTTCCACAACCTTGTTCTTGCGGGCCACGGCGGTAGCCAAGTCAAAGGCCATTTCTTTGAAGGAGATTCCATGCTCCTGAGCTTTGCGGATTTGAGCCAGTAGGCGGGCTGTGGTTTGGAGGGCTTCTACGGGGATGCAGGCTCTGTTGGTGCAGTTTCCGCCTATTTCCCTTTTCTCAATTAAGGTGACTTTAGCTCCTAATTGAGCAGCTCTTATGGCCGCAGCTACTCCTCCTGGCCCTCCTCCTATGATTATGATGTGGCGCACTTTAATTCCCCCCTTTCCAGGGCAAAATTTAACCTTTGCTTTCTTTACGTTTTTGTTGCAATAGCCGCGCTCCTAAAGCCCCAACGGCTACAAGGCCCAGTGAGGAAGGACAAGGGAATGTAGGTGTGGAGGGGCGGGGAGCGGGGGCAGATTTTTGCTTTAGGTAATTCCTCCACTTAGTATCAAGCTCGTCAAGGGTTAAGCCGTAAACTTTATTCAAAGCTTCCTCTTGGGTGCTCCCGTTTGCGAATTCTGCCAAGAATTTGCGCATCTTTTCCTTGCCATACTCTTTGAGGAGGAACTCCACAAGGCTGTAGGCTTCAGCGTAGAAAAGGTCTACTTTCTCCGGCTCGCCTACGTAGCCAGAGAGGGAGCGGACCGAAATCAATTTCTCTTCCTTTAGGGCTTTTTCCAAAGCGAGGGCGTTCCTGGCTGGCAGTTCTCCTTCAGCGTACATAGCCAGTCCCTCATCAAGCCAGCGGGGCAAGGGCGAACTTAGGGGGCTTTCAACCGCTTTCCCTACAACCAAGTGGCTCAGCTCATGGGCTATGGTCTTATCCAGATTAGGATCTGTCCCTAAAACTACCACCGTATCCTCTGAAAGGACCATCCCTAAAGTGACCGTTGCTTCATCAAAGGTTTGGCTGCGTGATGGGATAGCTTCTCGCATATCGCCACGGGAAGCGTAGACGTAGATGTTTACTGGGCCTTGGAATTCGATACCCACCTCTTCTTCAAGCCTCTCCAGGGCTTTTTGGGCTGCCTCCAGAAGATTTTTGGCCGAGTCCTCTGTCCCCTTGTACCAATAGAGGGTAATAGAGCCGGTCTTAATTGAGCGCCACTTAAAGCGATTATCCTCGTAGCGGAAAGAGGTGGGTTCGGTCTTAAAGATAGTTCCATCTTGGGCCTCAAGGCGCCAGTAGTACTTTATGAGCGTACCTGGGGCTAAAGCTCCTCGCCCCAATTCCCAGTTCCAGCTTGCTTCTATGCGGGTTCCGGGCGTAAATTGCGGGGCTTGTTTGTGCACAATGCCGGATTGACCCAAGGAGTAGATTAGGAAAACGCGGCTTATCGGCTTAGGGGCCTCTGCTACAAGGCGGAAATTTATGTTTTTTGCGAATTCGTAAGAATACTCATTGGCTTCAACTTTAAGCCCTTCCTGGGCCAAGGCCGGAAGCGTAAGCAGGAAAGCAAGGAGTAAAATCCATGCCCACTTAATCCAGTTCTTCCACCGGGACATCCCGATATTTATCTCCTTCCTCTATGAGCATTATGGGTATGCCATCTCTGACCGGGTATTTGCGTTGGCAATCTCGGCACACGAGCCATTTTTCTCGGATGTAATCCAAGAGGCCGGCATCGGGGCCGTTGCGCACGCAAGCTGGACACCTGAGTATATCCAAAAGGTCCTTCGGTATCATCTTCCCACCTCCTCAAAAGGATTTTCCGGAGGTTCCGGGGTGCTCATGACCACTTGGCCTTTTATGTAGCCTCCTTCATCTAAAAGGAAGGATTTAACGGTTATATCACCCCAAATCCTCCCACCGGCGAGGAGTTCTACCCTATCGGCTTGGATAGTGCCTTTGAAAGCGCCGGATACCGATACCGCTTTGGCCGTTATATCGGCTACCACTTTAGCTGATTCACCTAAGATGACGTTGGCCTGGGTTTTTATGGTTCCTTCGTAAAAGCCATCAATCCTTATGCTGCCCTGGCTTTCCAACTGGCCTTTGAAGCTTGCCCCAGGCCCTATGACGACTTCAATGTAGGCAGGGGAAGGTTTTCCCTCTCGGCTTCGCAGAATCCTCATTTCCCCTCCGTATTCAGGGAAAGGAAAATCATTGGGTCCAAGGGCTTACCGTTCAATCGTATTTCATAATGGAGGTGGGGGCCATCGGTCTTGCCGGTGTCCCCGGATAGGGCAATGACTTGCCCTTCCCTAACTTCGTCTCCTTTCTTAACCAAAAGGTAGGAATTGTGGGCGTAGATGGTGGAGTAACCCATCTCGTGGGCTATTTCAACCATAAGGCCGTAGCCTGCTTTCCAACCAGCGAAAGTGACCTTGCCCCTCTTCGTAGCCTTTACCGGTGTCCTATACCACACCCCTATATCAATCCCGGTATGGAATTCTTTCCTGCCCATGAAGATGCGAGGGCCAAATTCAGAGGTTATTATGGGCTTGACATCAACAGGCCAGCGGGTAGGGGCTGCTGCTAAAAGGGCGAGCTCTTGGCGAAGCTCATCCGGGTTATCCCTCTTTTCAGGTGGTATCCTGAGCAATCGCACTAATAAAGCTTTTTCCAGATTTTTAAGTTCGGCACTCTGGCGCGCGAGTGTGCCCTGAAGTTCCTGGGCCATATCTAATTCCTGAGCCACTATCTTGAGGACGAAGCCAGTTCGGTTAGAAGTTTCTTGCCGGCTCAGTGGGGTAGGGGTAGGCTTAGGCAAGCCTGTTAAATCCCGGACTTGTTCTGCAAGTTCGTCTACTTCTTTAGCCCAGGCTTTAAGGGCTTCCAATTCCTGGGCTATCTCCTTCACCTCCCCTTGCTGGGAGGAGAGTACGAGGCGCAAGATGCGGGCCTTTTCCTGGGAAAGCTCTTGCTCTTGCTTCAAGGCAGCTAATTCTTGCAAGTTGCGGTAGTAGCTTAAGGAGAAATAGGCCAAAACTAAGAGGAGCGCCAGGATTGCCAGAATCACCAGTTTTAAAGGCCAGCGGGGGAGGGAAAGTTGCCTAACGGGCTTTTCGGGGGAAGAAATTATCAAAATTGTTAAGTTATCCGGCTTCTTTCTCTTTCGCAAGGCTTTTCTCCTTGGGCAAGCTTTGAGGTTATATTACACTATAACCAGGAAATTGTCAAAGCAGTGCTTGGGGTGTATCCCAATTGTAGGGACACCCCCATTACCCCCTCGCAAGGGGTTAAAGGGGAATTACCCTTTCTGGCTGGAGGTCTACCAAGCTCTTTGGCCCCACTCGGGGGCAGTTTACCCCCTTGCAGGGGGTAATGGAAATTGCGGGCAGCACATCTCACTCCCCCACTCTCGTTAACTGAGAGTTTGCCAGGGTTTTGGGAATGGTTACTCGCCTGGCCAAAGAGGCTGATTTATCCAATCGCTTTTGGTTTTGGCAATTAGTGTGGTATACTGAGGCTGTGCCATCCCAGCGGTCTGGAAGAGCGAGAAAGGCTGCCCTTCGGCCCAAGGGCTTAAAGGGGTGGAATATTCACCTCCAGGAGGAAGCTATGATGGAGGAAGATATTGCCGAAATCCTCATTGATGAGAAGACCCTTCAAGCTAGGATTCGGGAACTCGGAGAGCAGATTTCGCGCGATTATCAAGGTAAAAGACCAATCCTTGTGGGAGTACTCAAAGGTGCTTTCATGTTCATGGCTGACCTGATTCGCCACATATCAATCCCTCACGAGATAGATTTTATGGCTACCTCCAGCTACGGCGCAGCCACCGAAAGCAGCGGTGTCGTTCGTATCCTCAAAGACTTGGATACTCCAATATCCGGGAGGGATGTGCTCATCGTGGAGGACATAATTGATACCGGCCTTACGCTTGACTACTTAATAAGAATCCTAAAAGCGCGTAATCCCGCCTCTCTTCGTGTCTGTACCTTGTTGGATAAAAGGGAACGCCGCCGCATCCCCATTCCTCTGGACTACGTGGGCTTTGAAATCCCCAACAAGTTTGTAGTAGGGTACGGCTTGGATTTTGGTGAAATCTACCGCAACCTCCCTTACATAGCGGTCCTCAAGCCCGAAATTTACCGCGGGAATGGCTGAGGGCTCAAATTTGCCAAAAAGGGTATTTAATGTTAAACTTAAGCCAAATAAATCCCAGGGAATGGGGAATGCCCGAAGGAGGGGATGAGATGAAAGGCTTAAAGAACCTAATCATAATCATGGCTGCTTTAGCTGTTCTAGCAGGCTGTGCTAAAGCTACCCCTACACCCACTCCTCTGCCGCCTACTCCAACGCCTGCCCCAATGCCTACGCCAACACCAACGCCGGCCCCCGTGGAAAAGACCATAGTTATAGGCTTTACTGCTTCGCAGACTGGAAAATACAATGCGGAGTCCAAGGAGCAGATTCAAGGCCTGAACCTGTGGGCAGAGCATCTTGCTGCCGCCGGGGGCATTAAAATCGGCAACATGGTGGTTAAAGTTCAGTTCAAGTTCTATGACGACGAAAGCACTAAGGAAAGGGTCCAGGAACTCTACACCCGCCTTATCACCGAGGACAAAGTAGACTACCTCATCAGCCCCTACAGCAGCGGTTTGGCTGCGGCTGCTGCCGTCTTGGCCGAACAATACTCCAAGATAATGATTGTAACCGGTGCTGCCTCCGATGACATCTTCGCTAAGGGCTATAAGTTCGTCTACCAGATTTATACCCCAGCCAGCCGCTACTTGACCGGTGCAATTGATATGCTTGGGAAAGTGGACCCTGCAGCCAAAAAGATTGCCTTCGTTTACGAGAAAGAGAAATTCGCAACCGATGTGGTGAACTTCGCCAAGGAATATGCCGTTAATAAGGGCTATGAGGTTGTGCTCTTTGAGGGATATGAGGCCGGGACTACCGACTTTGCCCCCTTTATCAACAAGATAGTAGCAGCAGCACCGGATGCGATTTTGGGCGGAGGCCACTTTGCCGACGGCAGCACCTTCGCCAAGCAGCTTTATGAGAAGAAAGTCCCGGCTAAGCTCATCTCCATCTTGGTTGCCCCCGCTCTCCCTGAGTTTGCCGAAATTGGCGATGCCGCTTTCCAGATTACTGGACCAAGCCAGTGGGAGCCGCAAGCTCAATATAGTGAGGAAGCCGCTAAGAAGGCTGGCATCCCCTGGTATGGGCCGAGCGTGAAAGAGTTCGTAGAAGCATACAAGAACAAGTACGGATACGAGCCAGGCTACCATGCGGCTGGAGGTTATGCTGCCGGCCTCGTTCTCCAGAAAGCCATTGAGGATGCCGGAAGCCTTGAACCTGATAAAGTTAAGGCAGCCTTGGAGAAGATGGATATCCTCACCTTCTACGGCCGCATCAAGTTTGATACAACCCAGTTCTACGGTAAGCAGATAGGCCATGAGATGGTCTACCTCCAGTGGCAGAAAGACATGGCCGGCAAGCTTGTGAAACAGGTGGTCTGGCCCGAGGAAGGGCGCTCGGCTCCTTTGATTTATCCTCGCAAGTTGGAGTAGTAAGCAAAGATAAGGGCCGGGGGATAAGGGAAATATCCTCCGGCCCTTTACTTTAAAAATCACGGGTGAGGTGTAGCATGGGTGTATTTTTAGCCTCTCTTGTGGATGGCCTGATGCTGGGCTTTGTCTACGGCTTGGCAGCTATGGGCTTGAGCCTCATCTGGGGAGTTATGCAAGTCATAAATTTGGCCCATGGGCCTTTCATAGCTTTGGGAATGTTCTCGGTCTACTACCTTGGGGTAAAAGCTGGCCTTACCCCTTATGGTGCTCTCCTTTTTGCCCTCTTTTTCGGCCTATTGGCTGGCATAATAACTTACTTCATGGCAGTACACAGGGTCCTAGACGCACCACACCTCACCACGCTATTGGCCACCTTCTCCGTGAACTTGATGATAATAGGGTTAGGAACGGTTATCTTCACCACTACACCCAGGGCTGTTGATGTAAAATTACCATCAGTCTCTTTAGGGGCTGTTTCCATCCCTGCTACCCGGTTTGTAGCTGCGTTCTTTGCTCTGCTTTCGGCCGCGGGGCTTTACCTTTTCCTTTACGGCACCAAGTTGGGCAAGTCTGTCAGGGCCGTGGCTATGAATAGAGCTGCGGCCGAACTTATGGGGATAAATACAGTCCAGGTTTTGGCTTTCAGCTTTGGGCTGGGGACAATGCTGGCAATGATAGCTGGGGGCTTAATAGCTACGCTGTTTCCGTTTACAATCCTTTCCGGAAGCATCTATGAATTAAAAAGCTTCGTGATATGCGTTTTAGGAGGGCTTGGCAACCCAGCGGGGGCCCTTGTGGGTGGAATAATCTTGGGCCTCTTGGAAGGAGGAACCTCCGCTTTCATCCCAGTAAGCTGGGTTCCGGTGATTGAGTTTGCTTTGCTGGTTTTAATCCTCTTAGTTAGACCAAAAGGCCTTTTAGGAGGTTAGGATGGCTCGCTTCCGCTCCCCTTCTTTCTGGCTCCTTATGGCTTTTGTGTTGGGAATAATCCTGTGGCCCATAGTTACTCGTTCGCCTTATGCCAGAGAACAAGCTTTTGTCCTCCTTATGTACATGGCTTTAGCCTCAAGCCTTAACATAATCTTGGGCTACACAGGCTACGTTAGCTTTGGACATATTGTCTTTTTCGGGATAGGCGGATACACAGGCTTTTACCTCATCCACCGTTACCATTGGCACATGATTCCGGCCGCTATTGCCGGAGGGGTGATTGCGGCTCTGATGGCATTCCTTTTGGGTGCGGCTATCCTTAGGCTGAGGGGAGCTTATTTCGCTATCGCTACCATAGGAGTTAATGAAGCGGTCAAGTCCTTGGTCAGAAACCTCCCCTTCCTGGGAGAATCCACAGGGATGTATTTTGACTTCAAAGTTTACGAATCTTACGGTGGCCCTGGCAATGCCCTTTGGCTTTCCTACTACTGCCTGGCTTTCCTGATTCTAATCATCCTAATGGTGAGCTACATAGTGCGCAGTTCCAAGTTTGGCCTTGGCCTGATGAGCATAAGGGAAGATGAGGATGCAGCTACGATTCTGGGGATAGATTCGGCCAGGTATAAAACCTGGGCTTTTACCCTATCGGCTTTCTTCCCTGGAGTAGTAGGAGCAATCTTCTTCTTCAAGAATGGCAACATTGAGCCCAGCGATGCTTTCAAGCTTTTCCTTTCCATTGAATCCATCGTAATAATAATGCTGGGAGGATTTGGGACGGTTTCGGGGCCTGTGGTTGGAGCGATTGTTTATGAAAGGCTCCGGGGCCTCTTGCTAGTTAACCCTATCCTTAAGAACCTCCATTTGGCGTTGTCAGGAGTTTTCTTGCTCATAATTGTGCTCTTTATGTCCGTAGGCATTGTGGGCTTTTTCCGACAGCGATTCCCTGCTTTGAGGAGGTACCTGATATGATTCTCTCAGTACAAGAGGTCCACAAATATTTCGGAGGGCTTGCCGCCCTTAACGGAGTTTCCTTCAGCGTGGAAGAGGGGGAAATCCTTGGGATAATAGGTCCGAACGGGGCCGGTAAAACCACCCTCTTCAACGTCATAAGCGGTGTTTATACCCCGGAGAAAGGGAAGGTGTTCTTCCAAGGTAAGGACATAACAGGCCTCCCTCCCCATCAAATCACCAGGCTGGGGATAGCAAGAACCCATCAGATCGTTAAGCCCCTGCAGGAGCTAACGGTTAAAGAAAACGTTATGGTGGGAGCCTGCTTTGGATGCAAAGGATTTTCCCTTGCGGCAGCGGAGAAGAAGGCGGAGGAGGTTTTAGAGTTCGTAGGACTTGGCCATAAAAAAGATATGCTTGCAGGCAAACTTAATGTGCCTGAGAAAAAGAGGCTGGAATTGGCCCGTGCACTGGCTTCAGACCCTAAAATCATCCTCTTGGATGAGGTCTTGGCCGGGTTTAACCCCACCGAAGTGGCCTCTATGTTGGATGTGATACGGGAAGTACGCCAGAGGGGGATTACTATCCTCATGGTGGAGCACAATATGCAAGCAATTACCGGGGTCTCGGACCGGATAATAGTCCTGGACTACGGGGTCAAAATAGCGGAAGGCTCACCAGTTGAGGTCGCTAATGATCCGAAAGTCATAGAAGCCTATTTGGGTGACCCATCCTTAGCCAAAAGACTTCTGGAGGGGGAGTGATGGCTTTCTTAGAAGTTAAAGGCCTTTCCTCAGGCTATGGCGAGGTCCAGATTTTATGGGACATCTCCTTTTCGGTGGAAAAGGGGAAACTTACGGCCGTGATAGGCCCTAACGGGGCTGGAAAAACAACACTTCTTCGCTCTATCATGGGTCTTGTGAAACCGTGGAAAGGCTCCATCTTGCTTGACGGCGAAGATATAACCTACTTGCCGCCTCACAAGAAAGTGGAAAAAGGGCTCGTCCTCATCCCCGAGGGCCGCCAGATTTTCCCTGAGATGACTGTGCTGGAAAATCTGGAGATGGGAGCTTTTACTTCCAAAGCTGCTAAGCACTTCCGAGAGAACTTGGAAAGGGTTTTTGACCTTTTCCCAAGGCTTAAGGAGAGGATAAAGCAGAAAGCTGGGACCCTCTCTGGCGGAGAGCAGCAGATGTTAGCTGTTGCCCGAGGGATAATGAGTTGCCCTCAGATTTTAATGCTGGATGAGCCTTCATTGGGGTTGGCTCCCTACCTTGTCCTCACCCTCTTTGATGTTATCCGCCGCCTCCGGAACGAAGGAGTGACAATGGTTTTGGTAGAGCAGAATACCCATCTATCCTTAGCCATAAGCGATTACGCCTATGTCCTATCAAATGGGCGGATTGAGATAGAAGGGGAAGCACGGGAAGTAATGAAGATAGAAAGTGTGAAGAAAGCGTATTTGGGAATGTAACCTCGGCCTTCTTTTGGCCTCATTTGTCTGCCCTTTGCTGAGATTACTCAAGGAGGAGCAGATGAAGGCAGCTTACTTTGGCCTTTTGGTGGGTATTGTTTCTGTATCCTTTGCTTCCATTTTCATACGTCTGGCCGATGCTCCGGCTTTGGTGATTGGAGCCTATAGGCTTACTATTGCTTCTTTAATCCTTACCCCGCTGGCTTGGGCCAGGGTTCGGAACGAATTGCTATCGCTCTCGCGCCGCGATTTGAGCTTAGCTATCCTTTCTGGGCTCTTCTTGGGGGCACATTTCGCTTCCTGGATTGCTTCTTTGCAATATACTTCGGTTGCGGCCTCCGTTGTTTTGGTCAGCACTTCCCCCCTCTTTGTGGGCATCGCTTCCCATTTCCTCTACCAGGAGAAACTCACGCCAATGAAAATCTTAGGCATAATCCTGGCTATGGCTGGAGCCAGCATCATAGGCATGGGGGGATTTGAGGTCAGCCTTGGAAACCTATGGGGCGATTTCCTGGCCCTCCTGGGGGCGATAGCGGTATCGGGCTATTTCCTAATTGGCAAAGCTCTACGCCCTCGCCTCTCCATCCTCGCTTATATCTATCCAACCTACTGGACTGCTGCCATCTCTTTAATCTTAGCTTCCCTCTTGGCTGGCCACCCTTTCACTGGCTATAGCTCACGCACTTACTTGATGTTCTTCCTTCTGGCTGTAGTACCACAGATTTTAGGCCATTCTTCCTTCAATTGGGCCCTTCGTTACCTCTCATCAACCTTGGTTACGGTCGCTACCCTTGGGGAGCCAGTTGGCGCTACTCTGCTCGCTTACTTCATACTCCGGGAAGCCCCTTTGCCCTTGGAGATGATTGGAGGTATAATTATCTTGTTCGGAATTTTCCTTGTGAGCCGGCAGGAGGAGCAAACTTTGCAAGAGGTAAAAGCAGAATGATAAAAATTTTAGCTTTTGACTTAGACGAAACCCTGTACCCGCCTAAAAGCGGGCTAATGGAGGCTATAAACGAACGCATAAGACTCTACATGATTGAGAAGCTGGGCTTCAACCCCCAAGAAGTAGAAGAGATAAGGCGTAGGTATTACCTCACATATGGGACAAGCCTCCGAGGCCTAATGGTTGAACATGGTGTGGACCCCGACGACTATCTCCGCTTCGTGCACGATGTCCCCCTGGAACGATACCTTTCACCTGATAACCGAGAATTCCGAGAACTCCTTTCCCGCATCCCGCTGGAAAAAGTGATTTTCACCAATGCTTCCAGGGAACATGCTCTTAACATAATCAATTACCTTGGGCTTACGGGCCTCTTTTCCCGCATCGTGGATATAAGGGATTTAGGCTACATCTGCAAACCAAACCCCAAGGCTTACGAGCGCTTCTTGGAGATAATGGGAGTTAAAGGGGAGGAATGCATCCTGGTGGATGATACACCCAGGAATTTGGTAGCAGCCAAGGCTTTTGGTATAATTACAGTGTTAATAGGAGGAGAACCCCAGGAAGGGGTGGACTTTGTCATCCAGGCCCTGCCTGAGATAGAAAGGGTGGTGAAAGAAATCATCGCAGC
>CAYOIS010000035.1:0-14113 GCA_964404055.1 uncultured Anaerolineae bacterium
GTCTCAGTCGGCGTGGGAGTTGGGATAGGAGTAGGAGTCTCAGTCGGAGTGGGGGTTGGGATAGGAGTATGGGTCTCTGTAGGTGTCGGGGTTAAAGTTGGGCTTACGGTAATGGTCGGGGTTAAGGTGAAGGTCGGAGTCGGGGTAAGGGTTAGGGTAGGGGTAACGGTGCGCGTTGGCGTCAAAGTGGGGGTTGGCCTGCGAGTTGGGGTAGGAGTAAAGTAAGGGGGAAGGTAAATGATTTCGCCGGCATAAAGGTAATAGCGGTTAAGGCAATTGGCCTGCATTATGGCCTGGACTGTGGTCCTGAACCTGGCCGCTAAAGAATAGAGGGTATCGCCAGGCTGAACCACATAGGGTATCCAACCGTAAGGAGGAATGCATACCGGAGGAGGCGGGGGGACAGGAGTGGGAGTAAGAGGTAGAGGTGGAACGTAAAGCCTTTGGCCTTGGGTAAGGATAGTAGAAGTAAGGCAGTTGGCGTACATCAAGGCTTCAACTGTAGTTCGGTAACGAGCAGCTATGGAGCTAAGGGAGTCCCCACGCTTCACTACGTAAATGGTCCAACCATAAGGAGGCAAGCAATAAGGGGTTGGAGTAAAGGTCGGCAAAGGGGTCGGGGAGAAGATTGGGGTAAGGGATGGGAGAAGAAAAGTTGGGGTAGGGGAAAGGAAAAAGGTCGGGGTAAAAGTAGGAGAAGGGTAAGGCTTCGCCAATGGTTGAACCTGCGAGCTCAGCAAGAAAGCCACTGCTACGGTTATAATCATGAAAGCTGCGGCAGCTATGCCAACAGCTATTTGGTATCCTCTTTCTCCCATCCCTTACCCTCGGATACGGAATCCTCCCGCCGGAAAGGTAAGAGGACGAAGAAGGTAGTTCCGACCCCCATGACGCTTTCGGCCCAGATACGGCCTCTGTGAAGTTCTACGAGGGTTTTTACCAGGGAAAGGCCAACGCCTTTTTCCCCAAGACCACGGATTAGGCTTTGGTTCGGGAAAGCGAAGCGGGTAAAGACTGCGCTTAGGTCTTCAGCTGAGATTCCCCCGCCGGCGTCTGTAACTGCAATCTTGAGGAAGTCCGGCTTGCCTTCCGAAGGCTCAGCGGTGATTTCCACCCGTATTGTGCTGCCCGATGGAGAGCATGCTATAGCGTTGGAGAGCAAAGTGCTGAGAACATAGCGGATGCTTTCAAAATCTACCTCTATAGGTGGTAAGCCTTCCTGAACCTTTGCCTCTATCTTAACTCCAGCTGCTTCCATTTGGGCCCGAACCAAAGCCATAGTTTCTCCTAAAAGCTCTTCAACTTCTACCAAGGTGAACTTTAGGCTGAAAGAACCGCTCTCAAGGGCTGCCAGATTGAGAAGGTCGTTGACGCATTTATGCAGTTTCTCCACAGCAGCTTTTATCTTAAGCAAGAAGCGCCGCTGCATTTCACCCACCAGCCCAACCGACTCGCTCAGGAGCAAGTCAGTGTAGCCGATGATGATTGTAAGGGGGTTCCGAATATCGGAAGCGAGGGAAGCCATGAGCCGGTCCTTGTTCTTTGCAGCTTCAACTTCAGCTGTGACGTCGGACAGGGTTAAAAACACGCTGGAGCCGGAATGGGCAAGCTCTGCTCTCAAGGTTTTCTGTCCGATTTCCAACGTGGCGGTAGCTCGGCTCTCTCCCTTTAGGATTTTCTCCACGGCAGAAAGCCACTGAGGGCTATCACTTAGGCTGGAAAGGGGTTGGCCGGAGAATTCCTTCAAAGGCCACCCTAAAAGTTCTTCGGCTGCCTCGTTGCACCAGTTAACTTTACCTGTGGCATCGGCCAATATAAGGCCTATTGGTATGGAGTTGAGAAATTCATCAGAAGGTTTGCCTCTTTCTACCAGACTCTTTAGCTGCTCTTGAAGCGCCTTAACTTCAGCCGATTTAGCCATAGCCTGAGCCTTGAATTCTTCCGCCTCCTGATGAGCTTTCTCCAGCTCCGTTTCCAGCTCTTTAGTCCTCTCTTCAAGGAAAGCAATGCGGTCAAAAATCTCCTGGCTTTCTTCCGCCCTTTGCTCTTTAGCTTCTTTAAGTAGGGATTCGTAGCGGGCTACAAGCTTCTCCTTGTTGCGAATTTCCCAAGAGAGGTCTTCTATTTTCCTCTCCAGTGAACGGTAAATCCTGGCCCTCTCCACCGCCAAGCGCATTTCTCCAGCTATAGTCTTTAAAAGCTTCAATTGCCATTCGGATAAGTGGGAATACTCAAGTGAGCAAGCACCAGTTAAGCCAAGCGTAGCACCACGGCTTACTATCGGCGAAATGGCCAGGGTTTGGAGTTTAATGCCCAAAATTTGCTCCCACGCACGGAGGGAAGCGTAATCTCGGATTAATGCCGGTTCACCGAGCCTGAGGGCTTCTTCAAGGAAAGGGGTTTGCGGTAAATTCAGCTTGAACTTTTTAACGCCTCCATCTGAAAAAACGGCCACGTGGGCTAAGTCCGGATTTTCATCATCCATCAGAAGCACAAAGCCTACAGGCATATTTAAAGCCTTAGCGATTCCAATTGCCACGTTCTCCATAACTACTGGGATGTCTATGGAGAATGTGCCCTTGTAAGCAGTTTCGTAGAACTTAACAAAGCTCAAAGCTTCAGCCGCTTGTGGTGATTCTTCCGGTTGAGGTAGCGAGGAAAGGTCCCTCAACGGAGGCAAAAGCAGGAGAGGATACGCTACAAGTTCAGCCCAACGAACCCACAACGGCATTCCCAGGGAGCCCTGCGGATTCAGAGCCTGGAGCAAGTGGCCGAGAAAAAGGGCCAGGAAGAAGCCCACTGCAAGCGGTTCACCGAGCCCCAACAGGGCACCCGCAACCCCTCCAAAGCCGATGAGAGCACTTGAAAGCCCCCAGACCAAAGCCCTTACAGAGGTATTATACTCTTGGCTTAGGGAAAGAGATGGCCAAGTAAGAGCATCGGTCAAGTAAATGAGCAGGGCTAAGGAAAGGGTTAGGAAAAGGAGAGTGTGGCGGGTGTTAGGGCGAAGGTTTAGGAAAGCGAAAGCCCAAATGAATAAAGCCAAGGAGGCAAAGCCAACCAAGCGCTCCAATGGAGGCAATAAAGTTACCGTTTGAATCCCGAAGGCTGGAGCAGCGACTATGGCAATCAAGAGGAGAAAGCGTAAAAGGAATGCAGAGGAGAAAGAGAGAAAGATGGGCAAAGTCTTCCCATCCCTGAAGCGGTTCTGAAGGCTATAAGCTAAGAACGCCCCTGCCTGAAGCACCAGCAGGGTGAAAAAATAAAAGAAGAAAGCTCCAACCCTGTCCGCCAGAAGGTAAAGGAACTGCATTTATCCCCATCTCCTCAAAAAAAATTATATCAAACTGCTGTCGGAAAGCCAAACCATTGGTTTATCCTGGCCTGAGATAAGCCACAGCCAACCCCGATTAAAAACCGGGGCTGGAAGTGGCTACGTCCCATCCCAGAGGGCTTGGGGGATGTGCCACCGAGTGGGGCCCAAAACGTTGGCAGACTATCACCAACGGGGAGAAAATGAAGGCATCCACAATTTTGGGACGCACCCACCAAGCGTAAATGGTTTGAATTCTCTGGCTTTTGAGGTATAATTACCTTGCCAAGCTTTACTTTAGCCCAGGGGAGGGATAACAATGGAAACTGTCACCGGCGTCATTGTCCTCAATCCACCCGAATCTAAAAGGCTCATTGCCAAGGCAGTGGTCCAGCTTCCACACGTTAAAAAAGCTTTTGCTGAAGGGTGGGTAATTGTAGCTAATGGCACAACCACTGCTTACATCGCTGAAGAACTTTTGGGAAGGCCTGTAGATAAGTTCACCTATGCTGCTGGTTATATAGGCCATGGCAAACTCTCCGCCACACCCCCTGAAATACGGCAAGCCCCGTTTATCTTCCACAAGGGGGAATTGGTAAATGTAGAAGCTAAAGTAGCTATCCGCTCCTTCGGAGCCGATGACGTTTTCATAAAAGGGGCGAACGCTGTTGACCCCCAAGGCCATGTCGGCATTCTTATGTCCAATGACTTGGGAGGGACCATAGGGATGGCTTTGGGGACCATAATGGCCCGCGGGGCTCACCTTATAGTTCCAGTTGGATTGGAGAAACTTGTGCCCTCGGTTCCGGAAGCTGTTAGGAAATGTGGAATTTACCGCTTGAAGTATGCTACAGGCGATAAGGTAGGCATAATGGCTGTCCACGGAGCTGAGGTAGTGACGGAAATTGAGGCCCTTAAAATCCTGGCCGATGTGGAAGCCACAATGATAGCCGCAGGAGGCTTAGGAGAATCCCAAGGAGCAGTTGTCCTATTGGTGGAAGGGCCGGAGGAAAAAGTCCGGAAAGCCTTTGAAATCGTGGAGGGAATCAAAGGGGAACCGCCCGTAATACCTTCAGTCCCTGGATAAGATGGCCATCCATTTTGACATATTGACCCTCTTCCCCGATATGTTCAAGGGGGTCTTTGAGGAAAGCATCATAAAAAGGGCTCGGGAGAGGGGACTTGTATCCATTGCCATCCACAACATAAGAGATTACGCCACCGACAAGCACAAAATTACCGATGATTATCCCTACGGAGGTGGCGGTGGGATGGTGATGAAGCCTGAGCCTATTTTCCGAGCCGTGGAAAGCATCCTTGGCTTAGAGGAAGGGCAAAAGCCACAGGTTCCGGTAATCCTCCTTAGCCCAAAGGGTCGCTTATTCACCCAAGAAGTGGCCTGGGAATTATCCCGTCATAGCCGCATTGTCCTCATCTGCGGCCACTACGAAGGGGTTGATGAGCGGGTGAGGCTTTATTTGGCCAATGATGAAATCTCCATCGGGGATTACGTTCTCACTGGAGGGGAAATCCCGGCCATGGTCATTGTGGATGCAGTGACCAGGCTTATCCCAGGAGTGCTCGGGGACCCAGCAGCGGCCTTTGAGGATTCTTTCTCTCAGGGCTTACTTGAGTATCCCCATTACACTCGCCCCGCTGATTTTCGCGGCTACAAGGTTCCGGAGGTCCTCCTTTCAGGGAACCATGCAGCTATTGCCCGCTGGCGGAGACAGCAATCCATCCTCATCACTTGGCAACGCCGCCCTGACCTTCTAAAAAAAGCTCGCCTCACAGAGGAAGAGAAGGAATTCCTCCGGAAGCTGGAAGAGGGGGAAATAACTCCGCCAAGTTGAGCATTTATTGTCTTACTGCTCAGCTCTATTTAGCTCAATAACCTTAAGCGGGAAAGCATCGCCAGGTACGCCGGCTTTGAGCCTCTCCATCGTTCGGGGATTGTAAAGCCCTACGAGGATAGTATATTTGCCTGGAGGCACATCGGCGGGGAGGAAATGCACATCTTCTATTATCTCGCCTTTAACCCATATGCTTGTAGGGACCGCACCGCTGGAAGGGATGCCATCATGTTGGGCTACTATATGCCCTCTTTCGTCTATCAAGTGGACAAAAACGTGGTAAGAGCCATCGGTCTCGCTCAAAACTTTCCAATAAAGGGTAAGCTTAAGCTCTTTGCCCTCTTCTAAAGTGTAGCCCACAAGCTCGGCTAATTCTCCGAATTTGCAGCTTACTTTTGTTACCCCTTCAGGAAGCCCCCAAAGATGAGGCCGGTCCTGCACGAAGAACGGGCCGGCGTAAAATGGCAACCATTTCCAATTTTCTTGACCCCAGGGGGATAATATAACTGGCTCAACCCAAAAAGCCCTACCGGATATGTGCCTCGGTGCCTGGAAAGTGTAAATCCCTCGGACCCTTTCCCCTTTCCCCCACCAGGCAGTTGGGTAACCTGGGAAAAGGGGCTGAGGTCCTGTAACTTTAACCTTCCCCTTAGCATCCACCAACTTGAAGGCAACAGAGTAATCAGCCAACGGGAGAGCAATCGTTTCCCAAATTACTTCCAGCCGAACTGGGTCCCCTGGCCTTACTGCTTCTTTGGATGTTTCAAACCCCACTACCCGGAAAGGGCCTGCTTGGTAAGCGATGGGCAGGGTTTTATCCCTCCTCTCGAAGTGGGCCACCCGGACTTCTCCGAGGTAATGAGAAGAGCCTATTTGCTCCCACCTATCGCCTTTTATGGTGAACAGGGCCAGCTCAATTCGGTAGCTTATGGGAGGAAGCTCCGGAGGTGTGTTCAAATAAGTTATGAAAAGGCCTTTCTCGCCAGCTTTTACCTCGCGGTACGGATACCACTGGGAAATTAATAGCTCGTCTTTTTGATAAATGGCCATGCCATCTGGCGAAAGGAGCCGCACGCTGAGGTATAGGTCGGCTGGGAAATTGTGGCGGGCTTCCCAACATAATTCTAAAAGCCTATGGCTTTCCTGGACCGTCCAGCCTTTCACCGCTAAAGGCCACTCTGGAACCTCTGAGGCCGGAAGAAGGCCGGCCGGGCAGGAAAAGTCAGTTTCAGGGGGAAAGAGGCGCAAAAGTTTCCCCCAAGGCACCAACTTAAACTTAGCGGGGAAATCGGGGTCAAAGCCGTGGGTTGGGCCTGCCTGATACAAGGCTCGGCCTTGGGAAAGCCATCTGGAAGCAAGGCCGCTTTCGGGCGGGAACAAGCCTATGAGGTCAGGCCGTAGTCCCTCCGCTTGTTGAAGGTACCAAAGAGGGGTCAAATCGCCCCAGTGAGCAATCAAGGCGCTTCCTTCCTCAAGAGGATAATGGATTACCTCCCGCCACCAGCTTTCAACGCTGGAAAACCGGGAAATGCTTAAGCTAGAAACATCGTGCTTGTAGACACCCCAAAGCAAAAGGGCTACCAGCCCCCAAGAGGCCCACCCTGGCAATCTGGCTTCTTCCCATTTTCTGATGAAAACAGTAAGTCCTAAGGCAAGCCAAAGGGCAAAAACGGCAAAGGCTGGTAGAAGGTAAGCATCCGGTTTGCCTTGCTTTATGTAAACCGTAAAAAGCAAATCCAGCCAGGCAAAGCCAGTAAGGCTGAGCCAAAGCTCTGGGTTAGTCCAAAGGAGCCAGATGGAGCCTACAAGAGCCAAAGGCCAAATGGGCAGAGGGAATTGCCCAAACCAAAGCTCCTGCGTATTGCCGAGCGAAGAAATCGCCTCCCTCCAGCCGCCTTTTACCATGCCGAGACCAAACCCCTTCAGCCCAGCGATGTAGTCCCACAAGACTTTGAGGGAAAATTTCGGTGTATACCAAACGAACGCCAGCCCCCGAACTACGGCCTCCGAGACTCCAACCGCTGGAACTATGGGATATTCAGCCAGTGCAAGCCACCTCCACGGAATGTAGAGGTAAAAAGTTAAGGGGAAAAGGAGAGCTCCGGTTACCGGAAGCAGGGCTTTCGGAAAGGAGCGAGGCCGGGATAAAGCTGAGTATAAAAGCCAAAAGGGGAGAGCCAAAAAAGCCACGGGATGAGTAGCCAAGGCCAGGCCCATCGCCAAAGAGCCTAAAGCGAGGTGTTTAACCCGGCCGCTTCTACTCCAGCACAGACTGCTCAAGAAAGAAGCCAAAAGGAGAAAAATAAGGAGCGTATACCTTTCAGCGCCAGCGGAATAGAAGTGGAAAGCTGGAAGAAAAGCAAGGAAGAAAGAGCCGGCTAAAGCGGGCCAATCCTGCTTTGTCAATCTTTCCAAAAGCAAGGCAAAGGTTGCAGTCGCTGCCCCGCCGAGGACAGCGGAAAGCAAATTCATCCTGAAAGCGAGGCCTCCGAGAGGCAACTTGGACCAAAGCCACCCCAGAAGCATGTAAAAGGGAAAACCATTAGGGTGAGGTAAGCCCAATTTGGCCGGAAGGTACTGAAATTCGGCAAAATCGTAAGATAGGAGGCCTGGAGCAAGGGAACGGAAATAAAGCCAAAAAGCCAACACCCCGCTTATTGAAGCAATAACCACAATCCTCCTAAAGCGAGAGCCTGAAAGCCACCACTCCATACCTTTCTTCTTCCGCCTGCGAGTAAATCTGCCTGTAAACTTCAAGTGCTTCTTCCTCGCTTTTGGCTCCGGGGATAACTTTTTCAATCCCTTCCCCCGCTAACATCGCTCTGAAAGAAGGATACCAAACCACTGCCTCAACCTTCGCTTCCACCGAACCAAGCTTAAGCCTGTCGCCGCGAAAGATGGAGCGGAAACGTCCTCGCCACAGCCTTACCTCTACCTTCTTCCCCCCAGTTGCTATCTCCTCCTCCCAAACCTTGTGAATTGTGATTTCGTGCACCTTACCATCGCCTGGCGTCGCTATGAACCAACGGCTTGGGGTAAGCACATAATCCACGGGTATATCGTGCTTCTCCATCAAGGGAGATAAATCTTCCAGCACTTGGGCGTCGTGGACCAAAGTGGCAATCTTGAAACCCTTCCGTAAAAGCCCCCGCTCCCTGAGGTAGGCAATCTCTTGGTCCCCATAGCCCGTTCCCTTCCCCAGCCTATTGCCAAATGGGTCCACAGCCACACTCCCCTGCACTACGAAGTCAACCGGGGTCCTGAGAGGCCTCCCGTAGCGAGCAAGCCCGCGGATAGAAGTATCGGCCTGGCCGACAAGCTCCACAAAACCTCTCATGTGGGGAAGAGCGGCTGCCAGAACCTTCCCCTCCCTTAACACAAGGTCCCTCACGCTTTTAAGCACATAATCCGGGGGGCAGAAAACACACCTTGCATTCCGGAATTCCGGTAACCTCAAGAGCCATAGCGAAGCCTCACGGCTGCCCTTGAAGTTGGGGATGCGTCCGTAACAAGGCCTGGGGAAATCGGCTATACCTTCCCTTTCCAATTTATCCCATATAAAGCGCCTTATTTCCCCTTTGCTCACCATTATTCCTTGACCCAGAACAGAAACAGGGCTATGGTTACGATTATCCCAGCCAAGCTGGCTAAAATTGGCCCTGGGAGCCCTGCAACCTCGTAAAGGAGGCCTCCCAAGAAAGGTGAAGGGAAAGAGACAACTCCTCGGAGAGCATTCATCAATCCTATAGATTCACCCCTTTCCTCCTTAGGAACCTTTAGAGCTATGTAAGCCTGCTGAGCTGGCACCCACGTTGCCGCTACCAGCCCCCAAAGCATCTGCAATAGGAGAAAATCCTTCATTGAACGAGCCAAAAGCCACCCCACCATTAGGGGGATACCAAGGGCCTCCGAAATCACCATTAACTTAAAGCCACCGAAGCGGTCCACAAGCTTCCCCGCAGGCATCTGGAAAACAAGCCAAGCAGTAAAAGAGGCGCTCACTATGAGTCCGATTTGAGAGGAAGAGAGGCCATAAGTTTTAGCCAACATCCCATAAAGTATGCCATAGCTTAATCCCCAAGAGAAAAAATCGGTGGCTGAAGTTATGTAAAACGGGAACAGGTGCGCTGGGACGGAAAAGGACTTCAAAGTCAGCCCTTTTGTAGAAGGGTTGTATGTCATAGTTTCCTGAGCCCACAAGGCTATAGGCAAAAGCGCTAAAGCCTCCAAAAGCAACCCTAAAGCAAAAACACTACCGAACCCAAGCTTATCGGCCATAAAGCCGCCCATGGCTGGGGCAAAAACCCCTGGTAAGAGGAAAGCAGCCATTACTAAGCTGTAAGCAAGGCCTAATTCCCTTGCCTTGACTGAATCGGCAACCATGGAATCGCGAGCGGGCCGAGAATAAGCCGATAGGCCAAGGAAGAAAACGGCCAAGAGAATATATCGCCAATCCTTCAAGAAAAAGGCTATGAGGCACAATCCGAGGTATAAAAGGACAAGGATGCCGCCCCAAATTATGATTGGCTTGCGGCCCCTTCTATCCGAAAGCCACCCCCCTACTAATTGGACTAAAGCGGGGATAATGCCTCGGTGGCCGGAGAGGCTTTCAACCAAGCCCAAAGAGGACATAGAGACCCCGAAACTGAGGATGAAAGGCTGCCATATTGCGCTTATCAAGTTCATCCTGAAACCGCTCAAGAAGGAGTTAAGGACAAGGGCGTAGAGATTGAGCCTGTTCCTCAAGGCCTTGTATCACCTTTGAGAGGTATAACGCAAATGAAGCGAAAAACCCCATTTCCAGTATTTATGAACTTATGATTAGCACCCGGAGGAATCAGCACAAAATCCCCCTCTTTAAGAGGCCTCTCTTCCCCATCCACTCCCACGAGGCCTTCCCCAGCTAAGACGAACACTTCATGCTCCCAATCGTGCTGATGGGATGGGATAACGGCCCCTGGCTCCATCTCAAAGATGCGGAAAGCGAAGTTAGGCGCACCTTCTTTCTTACCGGTAAGCCATCGGACCGTAACACCTGGGATTCCGTAGACTTCTTGTGGTTCCACCTCAGTGTAATGCAAGGCTTTCATCCTTCACCTCCTCTGCGGAATTCGCCAATGCATTATACCCGTTTTCTTCAAAGAGCCAAAGGCTCATAGCCTTGCCTTATTACCGATGTGCCCCAAAAAACCTGGCAAAAAGGGGAAGGCTTGGAGATGTGCCCCCACGAAACTTTAAAATAGAGGGCCCAAATTTTTGTGAGTTTAAGCCGGATGTGGTAAGATAAAAATGCGCATCCCTTTCAAAGCGAGGCAGCTATGGGGAAGAAACCAGCTTGGTTCAAAGGCATTTTCCCAGCTTTAGTTACACCCTTCCGAAGCGATGGCTCCTTAGACGAAGAAGCCTATCGCGAACTTATCCGCTTCCTTCTCCCCAACGTGGACGGCTTTCTGGCTGCCGGCACCACAGGGGAATTCGTCTACCTCTCCTCGGAAGAAAGGAAGAGGGTCATTGAGATAACTTTGGAAGAAGCTGGCGGTAAAGTTCCAGTCATAGCTGGAACTGGGGCCCCTTCCACAAGGGAGACATTGGAGCTAACCCGCTTCGCCAAAGCCGCCGGAGCCGATGCAGCCCTTGTAGTCACGCCTTTCTACCTCAAGCCTACTTACAACGAAATATACGACCACTATCGGACTGTGGACAAAGTCGGGATTCCAATCATAATCTACAACATACCCCAGTGCGCTGGCACCCACCACGAATGGTGGACAGCAGAAGGGTCACTTCTGGACTTGGAAAATGTGATAGGGATAAAGGACTCTTCGGGCGATATCCCATTTCTCATGGCCCTAATTGAAAAAGTATGGGGAGAAGTCGGGATATTCACTGGCCACGATGAGACGGTAGTGGCAGCTCTGGCCGCTGGAGCTGATGGAGCGATTTTGGCCTCCGCTAACTTGGTGCCCGATATCTGGCAGAAAATATACCAAGCGGTAAAAGCAGGGGACTTGGACACCGCCAGGGAATGGCAGAGGAAGATACAGAAGATAATCCGTATTGTGGTTAGACAAGGTTCAACCCAAGCAGTGAAAGAGGGCCTAATGATGATGGGGCTAAAAGTAGGAAACTCGCGCTTTCCGATGATGCCAGGCGATGCTTTCCGCCGGGAAGACCGTGAGGAAATACGCTTTGAATTGGAAGCCTTGGGCAAAATACCGCGCCGCGAAGTGGAGTATCATTTAGGCAACGAAGTAGTAAAAACCTCTTTCCCAGTAGCTTACCAAGTAAACAGAAGAACTTTTGACCTGACTTTTGCCGTTGGTGAAGGGTTTTCAGGGCCACCTTTCCATGAAATAGCCCACATAGACTTGGTGATGGGAGTGAAAGAAGGCCCTGTAGGCCGAGCCGCTGAGCGAGCTCTCAAAGAAGAGCGCCCTGGCCACGAGCTGGCCGTAATCAGAGAAAAGCCTAAAGTTATCCTGGTCCCGACTGTGACCGTCCGCACCGCTCGCCAGCGCCATCAGATTTACGAAGTAGCAGCCAGAGGGATAAACAAAGCCATTGACTGGATGATTAATGATGGGACCCTGCCCGAGGCTATCTTGGACAAAATTGTCATGATAGTGAACGCATTTGTGCACCCTTCGGCAGCTATTGAGAGACGGATTGAGCTTAATAACTTCAAGGCAATGCGCGCTGCCATCCGTAAAGCAATTGAAGGACGCCCAGTATTGGAAGAGATTTTGAATGAAAAAGACGCTGCTCGCCACCCCTTCAAATATGCGCCTTAAAATCCGAGAAGCAGGGAAGGAAGACGCCAAAGAGGCTTGGAAGCTAATCGCTCAACTTCAGGAATTCGTAGATTTGGAAATAACCCCTTACGAGGAATTCGCAGCGCGTTGGGAGAGGGTCATTACCTCCCATAACTTCAAAGCCTTCATCGCTGAAGAGGGCGAGGAAGCCAAAGGCTTGGCCACCGTTTGGATTCGGGAAAGCCTGTCGCATGGAGGCCTCGTCGCCTTAATTGATGAGCTCATAGTGGCGGAAGGCGAAAGGGGAAAAGGCATAGGAACTTACCTTTTGGAGCATGTTGTTGATAATTGCTTCCAAATGGGATGCATTGAAGTGGAGGTCTCAACCGAAGCGGACAATTTTGCGGCCAGAGGCTTTTACCACAAACTTGGTTTTGGAGAGGTTGGTATCCTTCTGGAGAAAGAAAAAGAATAAGCGGGAGGGGAGCATGAAGAAAGTTGAGATACCGCTCTCTCAGGCCTTGAGGTTGATAAATGCCGGTGGGGTGGTGCTTGTGACCTCCCGTTACAAGGATAGAGAAAACGTTATGAGTGCATCGTGGGTAACCCCCTTGAGCTTCTCCCCGCCATTGGTTGGGGTAGCAATACATCCGGCCCGTTTCACCCACGATTTAATCAAAAAGAGCGAGCAGTTTGCCATAAACATCCCCAACCTTCCTCTCCTCAAGGCTGTGGAAATATGCGGGACCTATTCCGGCCGCGATGTGGATAAATTTGCTAAAGCCAAAATAACGCCCGTTGACGCTCTAGAGCTTGATGTGCCTTTGGTGGAAGAATGCATAGGGCACATAGAGTGTGTCCTTACGGATGCTTTCACCACTGGAGACCATACCCTCTTTGTGGGGCAAGTGGTAGCGGCGCAGGTTGTAGAAGGAGCTTTCGATAAAGTCTGGAAGCTGGAGGAAGAAGAATTAAAACCTCTCCATCACCTTGGCGGGCAATTTTATGCTGTCCTTAACAAACCAATTAAAAGCCCGCCAATTGAAGAGGGAGAGCAAGGGGAAGAGGAAGAAGAGTAATTACCCCCCTGCTACTGGTGGGAAAATTCCTACCCTATCGCCGTCGTTGAGAACTTGGCCCATTTCGGCATGTTTACCATTGACGAAAACCACCTTTACGGCTTCGGCTGGGATTTTGAGGTAGTTTTCTATAAGCTCTCCCACTGTGGTCCCATCGGGGAGGATAAATTCCAAATCGTTATCGGCCTTACCTTCGGGCAAGTAGCGCTTTAATGTAGCATAAACCCTGGCCAAAACCTTCATCTTCCTCGCCTCCTCAGTTCATCCTTTCCCAACGCAGCAAGAATGCAACCATGAAAATAGTGCCAATAGTTATGAAGCTATCAGCTACGTTGAAGACTGGCCAAAACTTGAAGTCCAGGAAATCAACCACGTAACCGTAGCGGATTCTATCCAAAAGGTTTCCTAAGGCGCCGCCAAGTTGCATCCCAAGGCATAGGTAAAGGAAAGAGGGAGCTCCTTTAAGGTTGTAGTGGTAAAAGATGAGGAATAAAACCACTAATAGGCCGATGTAAAGGAAATAATCGCCCCATTCGGGGAGCAGGCCAAAAACTATCCCGCGGTTAGTTATGTGAGTGAAAGAAAAAAACTTTTCCATACCCTTCAAAGGGGTCCAGGAAGCCCCTAAGGGTATGTAAGCCCTCACCATTGCCTTGGAGAGCTGGTCAAGCCCCAAAACGGCCAGAGCAACCGCAGGCGTTATCCAGCGATGGGATACAGTCATTAACCCCTCCTGGGGTTTATCTCATAACGGTACTGGCATTCCAGGCAATAGAGGGCCTGCGGCAAGGTTTCCAAGCGCGTTTCCTCAATACGCTGGCCACACTTCTCGCATACACCATAGGTCCCTTTCTCAAACTTAGAAAGAGCATACTCTATTTCCTGAAGGAGCTTTTCCAAATGCCTTTCAAGGGATTGTCCACAGGCTTGGTCAAAGGCATCAGTAGCGACCTCAGCCATGTGGTCGGTGTGGCTCACAGCGCCGGAAACCTTTTGGCTTTTAAGGACCTCCAGCTCCCTAAGGAGCTTCTCACGTTCCTCTTCCAGTTTCCTCTTGAAGAACTCCAATCCCTTCGCCATCCATTTGCCTCCAGTGCAGTTAAAATAATTTTACCA
>CAYOIS010000036.1:0-13909 GCA_964404055.1 uncultured Anaerolineae bacterium
TAAAAATTACGAATTTGCTTGACCCAACGAGGTCCATTGAGATTGATGCGGTAATTGACACTGGTGCTACGATGGTTGTCCTGCCTCAAAACATTGTGGATGAACTCAAGTTGAAGAAAATTCGCGAAGTGAAGGTTAGATACGCAAACAATACCACGGAGACAAAGTCAATCTACGGTGTGGTAACTATAGAAATTAAAGGGCGAACAGGCAATTTTGATGTGCTGGCAGAAGCCGAAGGTTCCCCGCCTCTTATAGGACAGGTAGTGTTGGGAATATTGGACCTCGTAGTAGATCCGAGGACGCAGACTCTTATACCTAATCCTTTGTCCCCGGAGATGCCAATGATGGAGATATTGTGAGAGCCAGGGCGTATAACAGCTTGCAGGCTCTCGCATTCACCCTTTTCACGTTCAAGCTGCAACAAAGGGAGGAGATCCAGTGAGCGAGGCAATTCTTATACTGGCTTTAGCAGTATGGGCAATCATTTATATCGCCGATTACTATGGCACTTTGTATACGGCGCGACTCTATCAAGCCTATGGCCGGGAATATATATCTTTTGATGGCGGCTTGGAATTAAATCCGCTGTTTCAGGACGACATTGACCACTTGCGGGCTTTTAGCCCCCGCTTCTTATCTCACTTGGCCCTTTCGCTTGCCTTAATTTTATTTACGTGGTTGCTCTGCAATGCAACTTCCGGTCTAAATTGGTTCTTTGCGTTGTTTGTGGGTAATTTAATGCTGCCAGAAGCCGTTATGTTAATTCGCCATCTGCGCAATCTGGCTTTATTCACGATGGCCAAGAGACCAGGTTCCCTTAGAGGCCGAATTGAGTATTCCCGACCATTGGCACTAATACAGTCCGCTACAGAGATGCTTGGATTCGCCTTGCTTTTCCTTTTCATGTTCATAGTAACAGGAAGCTGGTTCGTCTTAGGCGGTGCGTTTGGTTGCGCTATGGCCGGATTGAGACACTCAATGTGGGCAAGGAAATCCACCTAAAAAGGAAACAGTCTCGCCAGCTTAGCCCTCAGCGGCTTGTTTTTCGGATGAAAAGGACAAATAGGGCAGCAGTAAATGCCCTCAAAGCCCCCGAGAGCAAAAACAAAGCCTTGTATCCAATTTCGCTTGCCACTATGCCCCCAAGCATAGGCCCTATGGTCATGCCAAGGCCTACTATCACTTGGTAAAAGGCGACATACAAAGGCCTCCCCTCTTGAGGGGTGAACTCAAGTAGTAGGTTGAAGGAAACCAGGTTGAAGCCAGCCCAAACAAAACCGCTGAAGACTTCCACTGGCAATATGAACCACACCGTAGGCGCAAATGCCCAAAGCCAAGGCACAAGAGGTATAAGAAGAGAAGTAAGCCTGTAAACCCATAAGGGTCCACGGGCATCAGCCTGGTAACCAAATATCCGCTGACCAGGGATGGAAGCCAAAATCGCCAGAGAGGAAGTAAGCCCAACAACAGCTCCCCCAGCCTTTAAGACCTCCACCATGTAAACCGGGAAGAACGGCCCTGCAATCTGAACCGAGAAGTTCCAAAGGCCGGAGAGAACGCAGAAAGGCAAGAACCCCGGCATTTGAAGGGCAACCTTGAGAATTCCCACTGTATTTAGGCTTTGCCTCCCGCCTGAGGCTAAGCTCGGCTCCTCTATGCGGGAGAAAGAATAGGCTGAGAGCAGACCCAGTAGGCCGGCGAGGGCAAAAACCACTTGATAACCCCCGGGTTTGCCGAAAAGGTCTATCAGTGCACCGGCCAGGAGGGTGACTAAGATGCTGGCCAAAGCTATAAGGATGTTGCGAGAAGCGAAATATCTCCCTCGCCATTTCAGAGGCACTAACTTGGCCACAAAGGCCGTCCAGGCAGGGTTGGTAAAGTGGCTCACTAAGACTCGGATTATAGCTAAGCCTATCGCTACCAATATTACCCATCTGCCTAAGGGGAGCAAGGGTAAAATCGCCAGGATGAAGAGGGTTGATTTGCTCAAAATAAGGTTCTTAAGGACGAACCCTTTATATTCGCTGGCTCTCTCGGCTAAAGCTGCACCCGGGAACATAACTAAAGGTATAGTCAGGTTGGAGAGCGAGGCCAAGAGCCCTATCTGAGCTCTGGTGGCTCCTAAGGCCAGAAGGTATAAGGAGAGGAAAGCGTTTACTATAGCATCGCTTGCCCCACCGAACATTCCATCGGCAAGGAACCAGCGAAGGGAACGGCGGGCTAAGGTTCCAGCCTGCGGACCCCAATCATCTTCTATGAAAGCAATGAGCCGCTTGAGCATTAGCTCACCCCAACTGGATAAATTGCTCCATGGGGACAACAAAAATAATTGCTTTGTGTTGCCCTGGGGGTGGAGTAGCGCAAGATGAAGAGAAGATTTCGAGTAGCTCCTCTACCCTCGCTTCCTCCGTGCCAATGAGGAGGGTAACGTTTCCGCGGCGCAAGAACCCACCTGTGCTGGCTATCCTTGTCACCCTAAAGCCTTTGTGCAATAGGGCCCCCATCACAGCAGGAGCATCACTATCATTGATGATTGCTATCACCAACTTCATAAATGAACCTCCGGCTAAATTTTGTAGAATTTCTCAACCGGCACTACTAAAACTGTAACCCCTCCTGAGCTAACCTCCACTACGTGGGGGAAAGAAGGGGGCCAAGTAGTAATTGCTCCCACTGGAACGTAGCGCAGGCGAGAAGGGCAATTGGCTTTCACAAGCTCAAGGAAACTCGGCAATTTACGATGGTTCATCCCTACCAGCAAAGTGACCATCGGCTCTCCCAAAAGCCCGCCCTTGACCTCTATTACTGTCGCCTGAAAGCCTCCTTGGTTGAGAGCTTTGAGTAGCCCTTGAGCATAAGAGCTGTGCACAATAGTAAAGGCTAAGCGGTCAATATCCTTTTCTTTCATCTCGCCCCCTCCTCAACTATCTTGGAAAGGGAAAAGCCCTCTCGGCCTAGAAAATAAAGGCCAACCGCTGTAACGTAAGAGTATTGGATGATGTGGGTCAAGATGGAGATGCTCAGAGCAATCTCCTTTTGGACTCCAAAAGCAGTCAAGGCCAGGATAGCCGCCGCTTGGTACGGTCCTACACCCCCAGGAGCAGCGGGTATCATTATCCCCAAGTTCACTGCTGACATCAAGAAAAGAGCCTGCCAAAGCCCGTCCCAACCACCAAGGGAACTGTGGAGGGCTTTAATTCCCAAGTAATAAATCGCCGTTTCCACGCCCCATATCACGATTGAAAAGGCAGCCGAGCGCAAGAAGACCGGCCCTAAACGCAATATTTCCAGTCCGGCAGTGAAAGAAGAAAGCATACCCAAGGTTCTTTCCCTCCAGTTCCGGGGCAAAGGCCTTGTAAACAGCCCCGCTAACCACATAGCTTGCCTTTGGTAGAAGAGGAGCAGAAGGAAAAAAACCAAGGCAAAGATGAAAAGAAGCCCTGAAAGCAGAGCAATCTTCTTAGCCCAGTCGGGCAAGGGGTAAAAGAGGCCTACTGCCCCCATAGCTCCTACGATGGTGAGGCCATCCAGGACTCTTTCCAAGGCCACTGTGGCAAAGGAAAGGCTTGCCGAAAGCTCACTCCTCCGGCTTACAAAGTAAGCCCTGGCGAATTCCCCCAGCCTACCAGGCAAGAGGTTGTTCAGAGCAAAGCCTATCATCAAAGGGGGGAAAAGCAAATGGATTGAGAAATTGCCCGCTGGCTCCAGAAGCCACTTCCAACGCGTGGTCCTGAGGAAGTAAGAGAGGATTGTAGGGATAAAAGCCAAAGCCATGAAGCGGTAATCAGCCCCTTGAAGAGCTCGCCATGTCCTTCCCCAATCAATCTTCTCTATCGCCAATATGATGAAGATGAAGGTGACTAAAAAGCCCAATATGTTAAGTGCTCTCCGCCGAATCTTTACCCCCTCCTTTTCCAAAGGATTAAGATTAGGCCAAACCCGGCCAAGTCTACGATAACATCCTTAACCGAACAGGCCCGGCCAGGCACAAAGCCCTGATACCACTCGTCCAAGGCTGCCCAACCTGCGGTTATGGTTCCGGCAAATAGCCCTTTACCCCCCGTCGCCCTAAGTAAGAGCCAGCCCAGGATAGCGTATTCGGCGAGGTGGAAAAGGATGTTCCGAGGCTCCCCACCAGCCCTGGGCAAAAGAGGGCCTGGGATAGAAGATATCATCAGGATTACCCCCATCCACAAGAGAGCAGGGCCCCACTTCGCAAGGAAAGAGTTCATAACCCGAAGCGTTCCTTGAGGAAATTTAGCACCGTCAAATCTACCAGGGGTTCCTCTTGCCAACGCTCTTCCAAGTTTTCCCTCAAGCACAGGTTCTTAAAGGCCTCTTTTGTAGCTTCATCGTACTGGCCCGAGAGCGGGCCCTTGTAATCCCCAGTCCTCAGGAGGATGCGTTGGATTTCCAGTGCTATTTCCCCCTTTATCTCCACCAAGTCCTCAGGTTTGGGCTTGAAGAAATAGAGTTCGTATAAGCTCAGCAGCCTCTTAAGCTCCTTTATCGGTTCCGGGTGGTCATCAACCCTGAGGTCTACGTAGCGGTCGTTGAAACCGCCGTACCCTCCTTTTTCCCGGACCACCAGCAAGGCTGCCGATTGTTGGCCTCGCCTATCTCCGCCAGCGGCTTGGCCGGCTTCCAGGGCAGCTATGAGCCTATGGGCCAATTCTCCCTCGCTTTTCTCAAAGGCTTCAGCCATCGCTTCCACAACCCTGGGGCCGGCTAAGATGTTCCCTTGGCAAGCATACCCAGGGCCGATTACGTGGCCAGCCCATTCAAAGCAGTCCTTGCCGGTATAGGCAGCAGCCCTACCCTGAGCGTCCACTATGCCCACTTGGCGGAGATCACGGCCTTCATCTTCAGCAATGAGGATTTCTACTACTTCTGGGGCAGATAGGCCAAGGCTTAAAAGTTCAAGCCCTCTGGGGCCGTAGGAAGTATTAGCCCAGGATTGGGTAGCGATGGCGCCAACCCCAGCTTTGGCCCAAGGGACTACAGCCCCGGCAGCAAGGAATTTGGACTGGACGGCAACCCCCAAGTCGCCGTTTTTGGGATCAAAGGCTACGATTGAGAAGGTTGAGAGCATGTCCCCTCCTTTATTAGACCATGCTTACTAAGACTGCTACGGCTCCTGCCTCTTTCAGAGCTTTGGAAACCTCGGCGATGTTTTCCTCTTCCACCAAAGCAATCATGTTTCCTCCCCAGCCTGCCCCTGAGAGTTTGGCCCCCAAAGCACCGGCCTCCCTGGCCGCCTCTACCAGCTGGTCAAGCTCTGGGCAAGAAACCCCAAGCTCTACAAGCAGTTTGTGGTTTTCGTCCATAAGCTCGCCCATCCTCTTGAAGTCTCCTTCCTCGGCGGCCTTACGCCCCAAGAGCGCTACTTCCCCTATCCGGTCAAAAAGCTTTTCGTGCCAGGCTTTATTTTCTTCCCACCTTTTCCTCACCCAGAGCACCACTTCTTTAGTTGGGCTTGAAATGCCTGTATCGCCTATGATGATGGTGAAAGGCCTTTGGGCTTTGAAAGGAATAGGCTTTTGGCCTTTTATGAAAAACACCGGACTTTCGTAAGCGATTACGGTGTTGTCTATGCCGCTTGGTGTGCCGTGGTAAATCTTTTCCACCTCGTAGACTATGGCTGAGACCTCATCCGGGGCAAGCTCCCGACCGAAGTAGGAGGCCAAGGCCCTTACAATAGCTGTGGATATTGCTGCACCGCTACCCAGCCCTCGGGCTATGGGGATTTCCGAGGTGATAGTGAGGGTGAAGCCGGTCACTTTAGGGGGCTTGAGGAAATTCAGCGTTAGCTCCACCGCAAGGCGGAGGGGGTCATCGGGCGGGGCTTCCGAGAGGGAAAACTCTTTCCCAATGTCAAGCGCCCGTATTAGTATTTGCCCGGGGAAATCTTCAACCCTGGCCCAAGCTCTTACCCCTTTCACGGGCACAGCGATGGCTGGCCGGCCGTAGACTACGGCGTGTTCCCCAAAAAGGATTACTTTACCTGGGGCTGAAGCTTTGGCCTCCATCTATTCCAACTGGGCCCTGAAAAGTATAGCCCCCCTGGGGCAGATTTGGGCACACACCTCACAGCCGGTGCAGAGGAGTGGGTCTATCTTCATCTTTGGCCTCTTGGTTTTGGGGTCAATCTCCTCACTCCGGAGGGTAGCTGGGCAGCCAGCCCTGAAACAAAGGCCACAACCGTTGCACTTTTCGGGGTCAACCCTCAGAGGCTTATAAGTCTTGCGCACTTCGGGAAGGAGAGCGCACTCCCTCCTGGCTACTATGACTGCTGCTTCGTCCTTGGCCAAGGCTTCCTTAAGGGCCTTTTCCACCCCTTTAATGTCGTAAGAGTCTACGGTGTAAACGTGCTTTATCCCAAAGGCCCTGGCCACGTCTTCAATCATCACTTCAGCCGACTTACTGCCTTGCAGGGTTTGGCCGGTCCCAGGATGACCTTGGTGGCCGGTCATGGCTGTACTACGGTTATCCAAAACCACGGTTATGGTTTTTCCGTTGTTGTAAGCGACGTTTAATAGGGCCGGCATTCCGGTGTGGAAGAAGGTGGAGTCACCGATTACAGCCACAACCCTTTCCTCAAGGCCGGATTTATCAGCACCGTGGGCTTGGCCCACTCCTGCCCCCATGCAGCCACAGGTGTGGATGGTAGAAAGCGGTGGGAGCGCACCTAAGGTGTAGCATCCAATATCCCCGGTCACAGCCAGCTTTAGCTTGCCCATAACGTAGAAAACGCCACGGTGTGGACAGCCAGGGCAAAGTATCGGGGGCCTGGGTGGCAATTCTCCTACATCCACCTTCGGGATTTCAACCCTGGCCTCCGGCGGCAAGAGGCCGGCTTTTATCGCTGCCTCACGGATTATGGTGGGGTCAAATTCGCCGCAGATTGGAAATATGCTTTTGCCTTCAACCGGGATGCCCATCAGCTTAATTTCTTCCTCTAAGAATGGGTCCAGTTCTTCAATGACTATGAGCCTCTTAACCTTGGAAGCGAATTCCTTAACCATCCGCTTGGGCAAGGGGTAAGTCATCCCCAGTTTGAGGAAGGAAGCCTCCGGAAAGACCTCGCGGGCATACTGATAGGCTACCCCGCAGGTCACTATGCCTAAGGATGGGTTGCCCATTTCCATGCGGTTGTAGGGGAAGGTTTCGGCAAATTCTTCCAGGCGCTTTATCCGTTCCTCTATAACTGGATGGCGTAGCCGGGCATTAGCTGGAAGCATTACGTATTTAGGGACATTGCGGGGGAACTCCGAGGGCTTCTGAGAGCGTGTTACCCTTTCCCCGAGGGTCACTAACCCCGCTGAGTGGGCAATTCGGGTGGTGATGCGGAAGAGGACGGGGGTGTCAAAAGCCTCGCTTATTTCCACTGCTGCTTTCATCATCTCCTTGGCTTCTTGGCTATCGGAAGGTTCAAGGCAGGGGACCCTGGCGAATTTAGCGTAGCGGCGATTATCCTGCTCGTTCTGGGAGGAGTGCATTGCTGGGTCATCGGCGGTTATGACGATTAAAGCGGCCTCAGCTCCAGTCATTGAGGCGTAGAAGAAGGAATCGGCAGCAACATTGAGGCCTACATGCTTCATGGCAGCCATAGCCCTTCGGCCGGAGTAAGCGGCTCCGACAGCCACATCTAAAGCTACTTTCTCGTTTGTGGACCATTCAGCGTAAACCCCAGGGTAACGGGCGAAGGCTTCCAGGATTTCGGTGGAAGGGGTGCCCGGGTAGGCAGCAGCGACCTCAATCCCTGCCTCCCATGCTCCCCTGGCTATAGCTTCGTTCCCAAGCATGATTTCTTTTTCCATGATGCATTCCTCCGAAGGCAGATGAAATTGCAGCTTATTATATCACAATCGCAGAAGGCCTTCCAAGTAGGGCAACTGCGAGCAGTTGCCCTACTTGTTTGACAAATGGGGATGACAAAATTAAAATTTGCGGTGACAAGGCCTAACGGTAGGGAATGTGTAAGGGGATAACCATGTTTAGGGTACCTTTTGGCAAAGGCTTTTTGGAGTTTGAATTACCCCCAGGCTTTGAAGGTTACGTCGTGGAATCAAGGGAAGCGGAGCCTGTCCCCGACCTCAATTGGGCGGTGAAATTAGCTATGGCTGAGCCCGAAAATTCCCCTCCCCTAAGGGAATTTGCCAGACCAGGCGATAAGGTTTGCATCGTTTTCACCGATGCCACCAGGGCAAGCCCAGACCATGTCTTGGTTCCAGCTATTCTTAAGGAGCTTAAAGAGGCAGGCGTTAAAGACGAAGACATAACCTTGCTTTGCGGGGTCGGGATGCACCGCCCTTCCACTTACGAAGAGAAAGTTGAGAAGCTTACGGCCGAAGTAGTCAAGCGCTACCGGGTCCTGGACCACGACCCCCAGAATACTGAAATGCTGATGTACTTGGGGGAAACTGGGACAGGCATCCCCCTTTGGGTGAACCGCATCGCTTGCGAGGCCGACATCTTAATCGCTACTGGAGTTGTAGAGCCGCATCAGTATGCTGGCTATTCCGGAGGGCGGAAAACTGTAGCCATAGGTGCGGGGGGAGAAAAGACAATCCAAGCCACTCATAGCCCTGCCATTTTGGAACATCCTGGGACAAGGCTGGGGCAAATTGAAGGAAACCCCTTCCACGAAGCCATCACCGAATCCGCCCGAAGAGCAGGCCTTCGCTTCATCGTAAATGTGATAAATAACGATAAGGGCGAGGTAGTGGCGGTAAAAGCTGGCGAACCCGAAGCCACTTTCCAAGAATTAGTGACCATAGCCCGAGCTATTTACGAAGTCCCAATCCCCAAGCAGTACGATGTAGCCGTAGCTGGGGTAGGATATCCCAAGGATGTTAACTTGTACCAAGCCACGAGGGCTGCCAGTTATCTCTACTTTGCCCCGGTACCGGTGGTGAAGCCAGGAGGATTTATAATCGTTCCAGCCCCGTGCGATGAAGGGCCAGGACAAGGGATTGGAGAACAGCGATTCTTTGAGATGCTTAAGAACGCCCCAAGTGTCCAAGCCATCCTGGAGGACGCCCGCCAACATGGCCTCAAACCTGGGGAACAGAGAGCCTTTGTGATGGCCAAAGTCCTGGAAGGATGCAAAGTGATAATTGCCGGTGCAAAGGACCAGGAAATGGTCCGCCAAGCCAAGATGATTCCGGCTTCAAACCTTGAGGAAGCCTTCCAAATCGTAGCGGCTGAGCTCGGAGGCAAAGCCGAGGTCCTAATCGTTCCCCATGCCCTTTTGACCTTGCCAATAGTCCAGGAGAAAAGCCTATAAGCTCAAGGAGTAAGGGGATTGGGCCAAGTTCGCTGCGAGATAATCGCCATAGGAAATGAACTGCTTTTGGGGGAGGTTCTGGATACAAATACAAATTGGCTTTGCCGACACTTGACAGGCCTTGGAGGGAAAGTCGCTCGCTGCTTCATGGTGGGGGATGACCCAGAAGAAATCGGGTGGGCAGTGAAGAGCAGCTTATCCAGAGGAACCAAACTCATCTTCACCACCGGAGGACTTGGCCCAACAGCCGATGACATCACCTTGCAATCCATAGCCGAAGCCCTTGGCCTCCCGCTGGAGGAAAATACCGAAGCCCTTAAGATGATTGAAAGCCGCTATTTGGCCTTATATCAAGCGGGGTACGTCCAAGAGCCTTCCGTAACCCCTCCCAGGCGAAAAATGGCCCTTTTCCCGAAAGGCGGGAAACCTCTCTTCAATCCCGTGGGAACTGCTCCCGGCATGCTTCTGGAATACCAAAGAAGTTACATTGTTTCCTTGCCCGGAGTGCCGGAGGAAATGAAAGGCATTTTCCGATCCTCCCTAACCCCGTTCCTGGAAAAAATCTTCGGCCAATCCTTCTACGAAAGCATCACTTTGGCCGTAGAGTGCGGTGACGAATCCTCCATAGCCGAGGTCTTGGAGAAAGTGGCTAAGCTTTGCCCAAATGTTTATGTAAAGTCAAGGGCCAGGGCTTTCGGCAAGGAAGTGCGCCTTAAGATAACCCTGGCTTCTTCTGGCTCTGACCCCCGAAAAGTTAGCGAGGCTATTGAAAGGGCGCGCTCTTTGTTAGATAAGGAGCTGGCTTCCAGGGGGATAAAGTTGAGAGAGGAGCAATGAAACGCTTCTTCTGGCTTATCCTGGTCCTTGCAGCTTGCTTGCCTCTAACGAAGGACGGCTTCTTCCAGACCGATGATGGTATCTTTCACTTTTACCGGCTTGCTTCCCTTGCCAGGCACATAGAAGCTGGCCACTTTTACCCACGCTGGTTCGCTGATTTCGCCTTCGGCTACGGCCACCCCATCCTCAACTTTTATGCCCCTTTAACCTACTACTTGGCTTTCCTAATCCACCTGCTTGTCTACAACCCCGTCTTAGCGATGAAAATCCTCATTGTTTTGAGCTTCGTGGCTTCGGCTTGGGCTATGTACCTTTTAGGGCGAGAGCTGTGGGGAGAGGAAGCGGGCTTCGTAGCCTCGCTCCTTTACACCTTCTTTCCCTATCACCTTGCCGACGTTTACACCAGAGGGGCTATACCAGAAGCCCTGGCCTTTGTCTTTCCGCCTCTCATCCTCTGGAGTTGGTACAAGGGTTATTTTTTGGTGGGAGCTCTGGCCTGGGCTGGCCTTATTTTGACCCATAACCTTTCAGTTATCCTCACAGCTCCTCTGCTTTTCCTCTGGCTTCTGGCCTTGGTTTTGGCCAGGAAGCTTACTGTAAAAGGCTTTGCTAAGCTTCTCCTTTCCCTCGCCCTCGGAACAGGCCTGGCTGCTTTCTATTGGCTTCCGGCCATAAAAGAAATGGGTTATGTTTTCATCGGGGTTGCCGGCATAAGCAGGGGATATGAAAAGCATCTTTTGAGCTTAACAACGCTATTTAAGCCCCACTTTTTCTACCCCTACACTCCGGCCGGCACTGTAGCCATTCATCCCATCCCACTATTCTTCCTCCTTTTGGCCTTAAGCGGTGCCGCTTTCCTGATTTGGAGAGGGGGAAAGGATTTAGCCTTTACGCTAATCCTCATCTTAATCCTGGCGCTTAGCCTCTTCATGCGCTGGACAGGTTCGCTTCCCATATGGCACGCCACGGAAAGATGGCTTGATTCCTTGCAATACCCCTGGCGCTTCCTGTTCCTCACAGCTTTCTCCTCCTCGCTCTTAGGCGGCGGATTAGCCCTTTTCCTCCTCCGCTGGCAAAGGGCCTGGGGGATACCAGGACCGGTTTGGGTTTTACCGGTCTTGTTGGCGATACCGGCTGCTTTTCTCAGCCTCCCGCTTAAACCCATGCCCTTGGCCTCTTCTGACCTGAAAGCCTTTTCCATGTGGGAGACCGATTTCCAAAATCGGCAGATCGGGGCTACATGGACGGCAGAGTTTGTCCCCATTTGGGTTAAGGTTGATCGGACAGCTGTCCCGCTTCCTCGCTTCCCAAGTGAGCCTAAATACGAGGCTTTGAGGGTCATCCCGAGACTTATCCCTGGCCCTCAGCGCTTCCTTGATTCCCGATGGGAAATAGAAACCCCTGAAGCTATCCGCCTTGTCTGGCATCAGTTCTATTTCCCTGGCTGGAAAGTATTTGTGGACGGGAAAGAGGTAGTGCCTGAGCCTCTGGGCCCATTGGGCCTTTTGTCTTGGGAGGTTCCAGCTGGCAAGCACTCTATCAAAATCTCGTTCGGGGATACGCCTTTGCGCCGCTGGGCTTTAACTATAAGCTTGGCTTCTGCTTTGGTAATCCTCCTCTGGATTTACCTTGAATCGCCAGGGGCGCTGAAAGGGATTGCCTCGGGAGTGGGAATCATCTTGCTCCTCTTAGCCCTTTACCCCTTCAAGCCTGTACCCCATCCTTCTCCCGCTTCCTACAATTTGGAGAACAAAGCCTTGCTTTTAGGCTACTCCGCCCCCGATTCAATCCGCCCAGGCTCTCGCTTTGAGGTCACTCTATATTGGCTTTGCCTTGAGAGCATGGACGAAAACTACAAAGCTTTCGTGCACGTCTTTGACCCCGCTACCGGAAGGTTAATCGCCCAGCATGATGGTGACCCCGTCGGAGGATTTACCCCCACGACCCGCTGGCTCCCTGGGGAAATAGTGATTGATTCCCACCCAGTAGTGATTCCGGTGGATGCCAAGCCTGGAGATTATGCTATCGGGGTTGGGCTTTACCGTTTCCCTGAGGTCCGAAACCTCCAAGTAATTGGGGCAAGCTTCCCCGGGAACAGGATTTTGCTTAAGAAGGTGAGGCTGGAAGAGCAATGAGCCATCGCAAGTTTTTCCGTTTAATCCTGGCCCTTTACTTTGCCCTCGCCCTCTTTTACTCGGCTTCAATCCCACTGGGGGAAGCCCCCGACGAAGCCCCCCACTTTTCTGTGATGGTTTACATCGTGAGGAATGTTAACTTGCCTGGAGCCGAGGAGCACGAAGCTTTCCAACCACCCCTCTACTACATCCTCGGGGCAACCTTGGCTTCCCTCTTTGACCTAAGCCGCTTCGCCATCATAGCCAATTCCGATTACGACATAAGCGACCCATCAGCGCCGAAGAACCTCCTCCTCCACACCTCCGATGAGCTTTTCCCCTTTGCTGGCTGGGCCAAAGCATGGTGGCTTGTCCGGTTTCTCTCCATGGCTTGCGGAGCTGTAACTTTGTGGGCCATCTACCATCTTGGCCTACTCCTCTACCCCAATGACCCGACGGTAGGGCTTGGAGCAGCAGCTATTACGGCTTTAACCGGTGGCTTCCTCTTCATAAGCAGCGTGGCTAACAACGATAACCTGGCTTCTGCCCTGAGTGCTGTAGCGCTCCTCTTAGCCGGCTTTGGGTTTAGCCGCAAGGTCAAGAGGCCAAGGCGTTTCGCCTTTTGTTTGGGCCTGCTTTGGGGGTTAGGGATTCTGAGCAAGGTTAGCCTTCTGGCCCTTGGCTTGCCCCTCGGCCTCCTCGCCTTCAAGCTTGCATTTGATTCAGGCCGGAAGGTGATTCGGAAGTGGGTTTTTTACCTTTTTCTCTTAGCAGGCGGAATGCTCTTAATAGCGGGTTGGTGGTTCATCCGCAACTTACTCCTTTACGGCGACCCCTTAGGCTGGGGGCTCGTCCTTCAAACTAATGCCCTTCGCACTTCACCCCTGAATTGGGGGGATTTAGTGTGGCTGGCCAAGGGGTTGTATCGCTCCTGGTGGCTGGCCTGGATAGGGGTAAGCCTTCCCAATTGGCTCTACTGGCTTTTAGGTCTAATCCCTGCCCTGGCTGTTCTCGGCTGGATTAAGGGAAAGCCCTTGGGCTTGCAGCCGGCCTATTGGTTAGTCATGGCCATTTATGCGGCTGGAGTAATAGTGGGGCTTCTGAAGTGGACAGCCACCGTGCTTGGGACAGATCAAGCTCGCCTCCTTTACCCCGCCCTTCCAGCTATATCCCTCTTCGTGGCTGCGGGTTTAAGGCAATGGGGGAAAGGCCTTTTGAGTGCGGTTGCCTTTTCCCTTGGCCTTCTGGCCTTACTTTACCCATGGCTTTTCATCCGTCCTGTCCATGCTCCTCCTCCTTACATCCCAGCCCCGGAAGACGCCCTCCCAATAGCGAAGTTTGGGGAAAGCATAGCCCTCCAGAGCATAGAGATAGGGCCTGGCCCATGGTTCCCTGGAGGGGTAGGGGAAATAAAACTTGTGTGGCGGACCTTTTCCCCTCCCAGAGAGCATTACTGGCTCTACATGCGCCTTGTGGACGAAAGCGGCCGGGAGGTCTGGCACAAGGATGGCTCCCCCACAGCCGGCCGCGACACTACCGACCGCTGGCCTGGGCAAGCAATCATCCCCTCTCAGCATCGCATCCGCATCCCTGAAAGCATTGCCCCTGGCCGCTACAAGCTCCTCATAGGGTTCCATCGCTTCGGAAAATGGGAATGGCTTCCGGC
>CAYOIS010000037.1:0-13906 GCA_964404055.1 uncultured Anaerolineae bacterium
CCAATGTGTTACAATTTGAGCAAGTATACCTTGGAGGGTATGGCAATGAGACGTTGGCACTATCTGGCTATTGTTTTATCCGTCTTATTTTTGGCTTCGTGCAAAGCGGCTCCTGCAGCTCCTACTCCTTCTGGCCTCTCTGGAACCATTACCGTAGACGGCTCCAGCACTGTCTATCTCATAACTGAAGCCATGGCTGAGGAATTCCAGAAGCTGAACCCCAATGTCCGAATTACCGTGGGGATATCTGGGACTGGAGGTGGATTCCGCAAGTTTTGTTCGGGGGAGATAGACATTGTGGATGCTTCCAGGCCCATAAAACCACCTGAAGTTGAGGCTTGCCGCAAGAACGGGATAGAGTTTATTGAGCTTAAAGTGGCCTTTGATGGGCTGGCTGTAGTGGTTAACCCCCAGAACGATTGGGTGGATTATCTTACTGTGGAGGAATTGAAGCGGATGTGGGAACCACAGGCGCAGCAGAAGGTGACCCGCTGGAGCCAGGTGCGCCCAGGCTGGCCCGATAAAGAGCTCCACCTTTACGGCCCAGGAGTTGACTCCGGCACATACGATTACTTCACTGAAGTAATCGTGGGTAAAAGCGGAAGCAGTCGTGGGGACTTCCAAGCCAGCGAGGATGATAACGTCTTAGTCCAAGGGGTTGCCTCGGACCCACTCGCCCTTGGCTATTTCGGCCTGGCTTATTACGAGGAGAATGCCGATAAGCTCAAGCTTGTCCCCATAGACGCTGGTGAAGGTCCGGTCCTCCCCTCCTATGAAACTATAATCAAAGGTGCTTACAAGCCTCTTTCCCGCCCCCTCTTCATCTACGTAAACAAATCTTCCGCCGAACGCCCAGAAGTCCAGGCCTTTGTGGAATTTTACCTAAACCCCCAAAATGCCGAGAGATTGGTGAGAGAAGTTGGGTACATCCCTCTGCCAGAGGAAGAGCTGAGAAAATCCTTGGAGCGCTTCAGGAGCCGGACAGTTGGTTCCGAATACGCTCGTTAAGGGGGTAAATTGCGGGGCAAGGTTTACGCTATCTACGCTTTAGCTTTGACCTTTGCTCTTCTCTTGATTCTTGCCCTCCTGCTTAAGCCCAAGCCCATTTCCACTAAGCCTTTCCCTCTACCGCCGACTGTTTACATAACCTCACCAGGCATAAACGTGGATTTGGAAGGATTAAGCGATGAGGAATTAGAGAAGGCCTTGGAGCTTCTATCTCAGGCTGGCTTTGAGTGGGTTAGGTTGCGTTTCCCTTGGGAGAAGGTAGAGCCTGAAAGGGGAAAGTTCGCTTGGGGAAATTGGGATAGGGTTGTGGAGGCTCTCAGAGGCCGGGGATTCCACATCTTGGCGGTGTTAGACACTTCGCCCAGTTGGGCCCGCCGCCCTGAAGATGCTTCTTGCCCCACAGCTCCTCCAGCCGAAGTTTCCTACTTCGGTGATTTCGCTGAAGCTTTCGCTCGCCGCTACGGCTCGGCGATAGAGGCTTACCAAATCTGGGATGAACCCAACATCTACCCCCATTGGGGCGAGAGGTGGGTTGACCCCGAAGGCTATGTGGCTTTGCTGCGGGAAGGATACATCCGCATAAAAAGTGTTGACCCCGATTCCATAATCGTGGCGGGCGGGTTTGCTCCTACTTTGGAGGAAGGCCCACTTAACCTCAACGAAGGTGCTTTCCTCCGCAAGATGCTGGCTTCTGGGGCAAGGGAGTTCTTTGACGCCGTAGCTTTCAAAGCCTTCGGTTTTGATTACCCACCTTCCGACCCCCCTTCATCAAGTAAGCTCAATTTCCGGCGGCCGGAGCTTTGGGCCGGCTTAGCTTCAGATAAGCTAATTTGGGTAGTAGAAGCGGGATGGAATGCCCTTCCCCCTGGCTGGCGAGGTGGAAAATCTATCTGGGGTTCTACCACTGAAGAAGAGCAGGCCCAATGGGCCGCAGAGGCCATTCGCTGGGCAAGGGAGAGGTGGGGCTGGCCGATATTTCTCACCCACTTCCGGCCCAATTACCCTCCCGATGACCCCCGCTGGGGCTTTGCCTTCGTCTGGCAGGACTGGATTCCTCGCCCGGTATACAAAGCCGTGGCCGGTTTGGATAAGGAAGCCCGCTTCCTTCCTCCAGGGTACTATCGCCCCAATCACCCGGCCATCCAATACCAGGGGGGGTGGCGCATATCCCCTTACGGAGCCGATATCCCCCACGGAGCCCAAGGCAATGTTTCCCTCAAACTTTCTTTCAGTGGAACCGGCCTTGACATATTGGTCCGGAGAGGGAACTACAAGGCTTTCCTTTTCGTTACGGTGGACGGTAATCCTTCCAACACTTTGCCCAAAGATTCAGCCGGGAGGAGTTACGCTGTCCTCTACGACCCGCTTTACCAGACTGTTACCGTTTCCTTGGCCCGGAACCTGCCATTTGGAATCCACGAGGTTGAAATCGTCCCCGATGGGGGTTGGGGCCAGTGGGCTATTGTGGGCTTCAGGGTTAGAGGGGAGGAGAAGTCCTCAGTTCTGCCAATCGTCAGCATTTTGGCACTGTACCTAATCGGCCTTTCTGCCCCCTTCGTTTTATGCATCCTTGATTCGCTCCATCCTATCGTTCGTGTCCAAATCCCCCTTCCGGTTTTCTTAGCTCTGGCCATCCTTTGGTTCGTATCGCCTCCTTTGGTATCGCTCATTGCACTCCCTTTTTGGCTCCTTGTTTTCTACTTTTGGCCTGAAGCCGGCCTGGCTTCCTTTGTCTTCGTTACCCCGTTCTTCTTATTGCCCAAAAACCTGGTAGTGAAAAACGTCTTCCCTCAAGAGCTTGCCTTAGCCTTGGCGACCTTAGGTGTAATAATCCGCTTCTGGAAAGATTTTGGCATTCGTCTCAACCGGCTGGATTGGGCAGTAGTGGCCTTGGTCGCCTTAGGGGCTTTATCCCTAACCTGGGCTGAAAATTTCGGGGTCGCTTCTTACGAGTTTCGCCGGGTTTTGGCTGAGCCTGCCCTTTTCTACGCTCTCATCCTCTTGGCTCAGAGGGAAAAACCACGCACTCTCACTCTCTTGACCGATGCCTTAGTAGCTGGAGCCTTCCTGGTTTCCCTCGTGGGGATTAGTCAGTTTTTCCTTGGCGATGTCATCACTGCCGAAGGAGTGAGAAGGGTTAGGGCTTTCTACGGTTCCCCTAACAACCTCGCCCTCTTCTTGGGGAGGTTGGTTCCTATCACTTTAGCGGTAGCAATTGCGGGGAGTGCACCGAGGAGGTGGCTCTACTTAGTGGCAGGGGTTTTCATCTTGGGAGCTCTCTACCTCACTTTCTCCCGTGGTGCCCTTTTCCTCGGCATCCCGGCAGCAATCCTTTTCATCCTCTTCCTCCGAGGCCGGAAGGCTCTCGCGCTTGCTGTCATCTTCGCTATCTTTTTCGCTTTAGCCATTTTGCCCTGGCTTTGGACCGCTCGCTTCTCTTCGGTCTTGGATTTGGAGAGTGGTACGGGGTTCTTTCGGCTTAAGCTCTGGCAGGCTTCCCTTAACATGCTCAAAGACAGCCCTATTCTGGGGGTAGGGCTTGATAACTTCCTCTACCAGTACCGAACCCGCTATGTCCTTCCGGAGGCCTGGCAAGAGTTCAACCTTTCCCACCCCCACAATATCCTTTTGGATTGGTGGACGAGGCTGGGCATAGGGGGGCCTATAATCCTTGGGTGGATTGTTTGGGAATTCTTTAAGGCCGGGTTCAGGCAGTATCGGAGCAAGGGGGAAGGAGAGGAAAAGGCTTTCATCCTGGGCTTCATGGGAGCTATGGTGGAGACCATCGCTCATGGCTTTGTGGACCAATCTTTCTTCCTGCCCGACTTGGCCGTAGTTTTCATGCTGACTCTCTCTTGGATTCGCCATGGAGGAGAGATTGAAAAATTGGCTTAAAGCTTTGGTTGAAATACCAAGCCCTACCGGTCAAGAGAAGGACACCCAGCTTTTCCTTGAGGAAGCCCTCCGCCGGCTTGGCTTTGAAACTGAACTGCAGGAGGTAGCGCCCTCTCGGCCAAACCTTGTGGCCTGGCGTGGCGAAAGTTCTCTCTTAATCGCTACCCATTCTGATACCGTGCCGGCTAAAGAGTATTCCCTTCAGGAAGAAGGGGGCTTCTTCTACGGCCCCGGCGTGGCTGATGCTAAGGGCCAGATAGCTGCCCTCCTCAGCGTCTTGGAGGTGAATCACTCTCCCGTGACCTTGGCCTTTACTGTGGATGAAGAAGACAAGGGGGAAGGAAGCAAGAACCTCCGCCTTCCACCTTGGGTCAAGATGGCAGTAGTGCTGGAGCCGACGGAGCTTAAGATAGCGATAGCGCAAGCGGGGTCTTTGGATTTGGAGCTTACCATCAAAGGGAAGAAAGCACACGGCGCTTGTCCAGAGGATGGGAAGAACGCCATAATCATGGCCTTTGAGGCTATAAGCCGAATCCAGGGCTTAAAATTCATGCAGACAAAGCACCCTACTTTAGGCTGGCCTCAAGTAATGCCCTATTGGATAAAAGGAGGCGACCCCGAACTCTACATTGTGCCCGATGAAGCTATAATCCGGCTTGAAGTCCCCCTCTTCCCGCCTTTTACTCCCGAACAAGCCCTGACCGAGATAGAGAGGGCAGTGGCTGTCTACGGTTCCCTCAAAGTCCTGGACTTTGATCCGCCTTTTGAGATTTCACCTGAAGCTGATGTAGTGAAATTAGCCGAAAGAGCTTTCTTCCTGGCTCTGGGCAAAAGGGCAACTCTTACAGGTATGCCCAGCTGGACCGATGCGGAGCCCATTTACCACAAGGGGATTGAAGCTGTCGTATTTGGGGCTGGTAAGCTCTCGGAAGCTCACACCGAGGGGGAAAGAGTAAGCCTGGAAGAACTCAAGCGCCTGGCGGCAGTTTTAGACCAGCTCATTTCTTTAGGCGCCGAGTAAAGTCGCCCCCTTTACTCATCCTCTCCTGGCCCAACTTCGCTATCAAGGACCCACCTTTCCCAAACGTCAAAGACATCCGTGGGGCGGAAGCCGAGCTTTCGGTAAAGCCTTTTAGCTTGTTCGTTCTCCTTGCCAACCCAAAGGCCTATGCGTTTCCTGCCTTTGGAACGTAGGAACTCTATGGTATGGCGAAGGAGTGCGGTTCCAAAGCCTCTTTTCCGATAGGGTGGAGCTATTACCAGTTCGTGGATTTCTCCTAATAGCTCCATACCCCAGAACCATCGGCTGTGGGCTGATACGAACCCCACGATTTTCCCAGCCTCCTCAACTACAAAGAAGCCTGCTGGATCGCCCTTGTAAAGCCAGTTGAGGTAGCGTTTGACCATCCAAGGAGCTCGGTAAGAGTACTGTTCCAAGCCTTTGTATCCTTCCAAGTAAATTCTTACCAGCTCTTCTTGGACCTTCTTGAATTCTTCCCGGCTCAGATTCCTTATCTGCATAGCCCTTTTGCAGATTCTACACTTTCATAGGCCTTCAGGCAAGTGGCGTGAGCACTTGCGCCAAGAGATCGTTCCCAGGTAGAGGCGTTGCTTACAGGAAAGCAGGGGCAAGAAAACTGCAATGCAGTGACTTTTGTCACTGCAGGCGAGCTTTTGGGCTTGTAAAATAAAACTGAAATCCCTGGTGCAGGGGAAAAAGGCCTCGGGAGGCTGCTTCGGCAGCCCCCGGGGCTTACAAATAGGGGGTGTCAATGCGAATCCTTGCCATTATCTCCGGGGAATATGGTCAGAGGCATGTGAATAACATCAGAGCTCATGGGCCTAAGGAATGGATTGTTGAAGTATGGCGCGCGCCGGCTTTCATGCCCCCGGTTATAGATGACCCACGGGATTTTTTGCCTTCCGAACTTCCCCCCGCCGATTTAATCCTCTCTTTCGCTGAACATCCAGGTGTAGCGGAACTACTTCCGGAGATAGTCAAGATGACCGGGGCCAAGGCGGTTCTGGTAGCTGTGGATAATGAGAAGTGGCTTCCTCCAGGGCTTGCTCGCCAGCTTAAGGAGTGGCTTGGAGAAATGGGGGTGACTTGTGTCACTCCTAAACCCCTCTGTTCCCTCGCCCCTGACCACTATTTGGTAGGCCGTCGCCAGAAGGTTGATTACAGCGATCCCTACTTGGCCGAATTCACCCGCTACTTTGGCCGGCCAGAGCTTCGGGTAGAGGTTGACCCAGCAACTCGCACCATTAAGTCTGTTGAAGTGTTGAGGGATGCCGTCTGTGGCTGTGCTAGGTACGTAGCTCAGAACCTTGTAGGCATCTCCGCCGACGATGCTGAGGAGAAAGCTGGCTTGCTCCATCACCATTACCCTTGTCTGGCTGCCATGGATAAGGACCCAGCTTACGGTGATACACTCATGCACGTTTCAGGCAACATAATCAAAGACCATGTGGGGGAACAGGTTAAGCCTTACCGTCACATCCAGTACATAATCCCTGGCGTTAAGGCAGAATAATTGGTAATCCTCCTGTGAAGCGTTGTTGCACTGAGATGAGCCCCATCATGGGGCTTCGCCTTTGGGGGGCAATCTTTTAAGCCAAAACCTTGCACTTTCCACAAACTTAGTGTACATTACTTTTACTTTCCGTTGGGGTGTGAGAGCCATGCTGGTCCAATCTTACAAGCTTGAAATCAACATATCAACTCACAGCAGTGAAGAGTTTGAGTACGAAGCTATTGCCTACGTTGATGCTGACCTTTCCCAAGCTCTCCCCTACCTAAACGCTGTGCTTCCCAGGGGGATATACCTTCCCGACGTCCCGGCTCTGTCTTGGCGCTACAAGAACCACAACATAGGCTTCTGGCCGGACCGAATCGCAGCAGACCATTTGGAGAGCCGAGAAGAGGCTGAGGAATTAGTGGAGAAGCTCGTCGCGCTTGTAAACAAGGTTTGGGAAAGGCGCCAAGAAATCCAGCCCGATTTCACCACGCATCGTCCTCCCCAGCCGCTGGAGGTTTACAAGCTCCTGCCTGGTTTGAATTGTGGAAAATGCGGGGAAAATTCCTGCTTCAACTTTGCCTTAAAGCTTGCTGCCGGCCAAAGTTCGCTTGAAAATTGTCCTCCTCTTAGTGAAAAGGGCATGGAGGAAAAGAAACAGCAGCTGGAGAGATTGCTTGGCAACCGCTGGCCTGTGGGGTGGTTTTAGGACAGTGAGAGTAGGAACTCGCGAGCTTTTCGGGCTGCTTGAGCTCTGTGGCTCAGGCGGTTTTTCTCCTCAAGGGTAAGCTGGGCTACGGTCTTGCCCAGCTCAGGCAGGAAAAATACAGGGTCATAGCCAAAGCCGTGCTCGCCCTTCGGCTCTAAAGCTATTAGCCCCTCCATTGTCCCTTCAAATGTGCGGACTTCTCCATCGGGGAAAGCGATGGCTATGACGCAACGGAAGCGGGCAGTTCTCTGGGGCCACGGTATTCCTCCCATCCTCTTGAGCAAAAGCTCATACCTTTCTTTGTCCGTTTCCAATCCCCCGTAGCGTGCCGAAACGGGGCCGGGAGCTCCCCCTAATGCATCCACTTCCAGGCCGGAATCATCGGCCAAGGTTATGAGGCCTGTAGCTTTGGCCCAGGCAATCGCTTTGGCGATGGCGTTCTCATGGTAAGAGCCAGTCTTCTCTTCCACCTTGAGCTTGAGGCCTTCCTTCTCTGGCCAGGTGAGCTCAAAAGGCAAGCCTTTCAAAAGCTCAAGGTATTCTGCCAGTTTGCCTTTGTTGTTAGTGGCGATAAGCAACTTGCGCATTCTACCAATCCCTCGTCATTACGAGGCGACGCAAGCTATCAATCTCCTCCGATTGTTGGGGCGAAGCATCGCTTTGCCCCTTCGCGGCTTAACTACTTGAAGTAAGCTTCGGCTGGCATACCAGCCTTGAGTTTACCATCAGGGTTGGGAAGGTGAATTTTTACCCGGAAGACCAGATTGACCCTTTCTTCTTTGGTCTGCACGCTCTTCGGAGTGAACTCGGCTCGCGGGGATATGTAGAAGACTTCTCCTTCAAATACTTCGCCGGGGAAAGCATCAACTTTAACCTTAACCTTCTGCCCAAGCCGAACTTGGCCCAGGTCTGGCTCGGGGACGTATACGGTGAGGGTTAGTTCGTCCAAGTTGGCGACTTTCAGAATCGTGGAGTTTGGAGGAGCGAGCTCTCCCTCCTCAAAAGATTGAGTGGTGACCCAGCCGCTTATGGGGGCATAGAGGAAGAGCTTTTCACGCTTTGCCTTCAAAGCTTCCAGGGAGGCTTTTGCCCTTTCCACTTCTGCTTCTGCAGCCTCAATATCTTCGGCTCTGGGGCCTTTCTTCAAGGCCTCAAGCTTGGCTTTAGCCAGTTCCACCATCGCTTCCGAGAGCTTCAGGTTGGCTTCGGCTTTGTGGACTTGCTCCTTGAGGGAGAGGGGGTTGGCTTTTATCCCTTTCAAAACCTCCAGGGTTTTCTGAGCTTGGTCTAAGGACACTTTCAAGGCATTGTATTCTTCCCAGGCGAGGCTCAACCTTTGGGAGGCAAGGTTCCATTGGTAGAGAAGCTCATCAAGTTGATAGCGTGGGAACTCTATGGTTTTGGTGATTACACCGCCTCCTGGGAGTGGGATTTCCACCACGGTCCCTTTCTCCAAAGCAGGGACCGTTTCCTCATACATTGAAACCTCGGTTTCGGCGGCTTGGATTTGGGCATAGGCCGCTTTCAGGGATGCTTCCATGACTTTTATCCGGCCTTCCAAGCTGTGGATTTGGGCGTCCAAATCCTGGGGGTTAGCCAACATCGCTTTGGCTACTTCCAAGATTTTGCGGGCTGTATCCTTGGCTGCTTCAGCTTGGGCCAGCTCCGCTTCGGCCTTCCGGATGTCTTCGGCTCTGGGGCCAGCCTTAAGGAGTGCAAGCTTGGCCTCGGCCAAGTGGAGGGCGGCTTCTGCCTGGCGTATCTGCAGGTCCAAAAGCTCTGTGTCCAGCTCTACTAAAAGCTGCCCCTTTTCAACCCTATCTCCTCTCCTTGCGTGCAAAACTTTAACTCTGCCTCCGATTTCGGAGGATATGGCCACCTCGTTGGCTTCAATGGTGCCGAAGAAGCCATCCCCTTTCAAGTTAAGCCTTTCAGGGGCAAGGAATTGCCAAGCAGCAATTCCAAGGCCGACCAATATTACCACGAGGAGCAAGGGAATGATGCGCTTTCTCATTTGCTCTTCCCCTTCCGCAAGGTAACTATTGGCCTGCAGGCTATTTCTCCGCCTTCAAATTTACATGCTGGAAGCCCCCATTCATCCAGGTAGACATCGGTTATGGGGTAACCCAGTGGGCCGAGTGGGCCGCCTTGGCGGTAGATGTATTCATCGCGGATTGGGCCATAGAGGAGGTAGGCCCTTTTTTCTCCTCGCTTGAGCATTATGATTGATTCACGCCGGCCGGAGGGGGTGCGGAAATCCTGGACCCAGCCATCTCCCCAGCGGTGAACTGGGACTCCTCCGCCGTTGTCAAAGGGCAAACCGATTGCTTCTTTCCCCCCATGCCTGAGGTAGCATTCAACAATAGGCCAGTAAAGGGTTCCCTCTTTATCCCTTCCAACCCCGGCCGGTATTTCATCCATAGGCAGGCGGGTGATTAGGGAACGGAATACCCAATAGGGCTTGGTTTTCCTGTGGGCTGGCTCAAAGCCTAATGATTTATATAGCCCGTAAGTTTTATCGGCGAAGTCCTGTAGGCAAAATAGAACCGCGGCCTTTACCCTTGGCTCGCCAGCTAAATACTCAAGTGCCGTCCTTATCATAGTAGCCTGGAACTCTTCCCCGTTATCGGATGGCCAGCCGAATTCGGAGATGTATATCCCCTTGTCTGTATTTTCACCCTCGTATTTGGTCACCACCTTCCATATGGCATCAATGTATTTCTTGAACGTAATGCGGACGCAATCGGGGGTTGATTGAGGGGAGGCGCAGACGTAGAGGTGGTAACCTATGCCGTCTAAAGGATAAGAGCCAAGGTCCTTTTTGATTTCTTCCCACCTGTGCATCTCAATGCCGTTTCTGTAAATGGCATCAAGATATCTGGAGCCATCATCGGGGCCAGTAGGAAGGTCGTGGGCAAGAAGGGGGCCGGAAACTAAGGTCACCTCAAAGCGGGGCTTTACCGCAAGGTATATTTCCTTTAGGATTCGGGCCATCCAGTAGGGGTGGACCCACGGCTTGTTCCCGCCATGCCAATCGTTCGGCTCATTGAAGCTTTCAAAAACCCATATCCGGTCGCTGAAGTGCTGGACAATGGTCCTGAAGCATTTTACATAAAGATTGACCCATTCCTCAGCAGCGGTGGAAGGTGTCGGTTCCCTCAGGATATCGCCCATATCGGGGATGGGGGTAGCTTGGGAGCCAACGAGGGCGTATATGGCTATGCCTCTTTCCAAGAGGTTATCAACTATACGGTCGTAGGTGGCCAAGAAAGCGGGGTCGTTCGGGTCATTCCACGGCCTTAGGATGAAGTTCAGGCGGACGAAGTAAACTTGGGTGTGGGAGATTATTTCCGGTTTTTCCAGCTGAACGGCTGGTGAGCCGCTGGCTGTTACGGGCTCATTGACATCAAGGCCAAATTTTCCCAAAGGTTTAAAAGCCATTTTTACCCTCCTTTTGGCACAAAGTGCAGCTTTAGGCGCCTTATCTTAGCATAGCCTTCAATTCCTAAAGCTTTGAGCACATCCTCCGGCCTGGCCGTAGCCGAAGGGCTTGTTTCCAAGAGCATCCAGAGAGTGCAACCTGGCCCTTCCATAACTTTTAAGCCTTTTATCAGAGGCCTCAGGTCGTATTCCCGGATTTTACCTCCCTTCTCACGGCGAAATAGGAGCGAGCTTTTGCTCATCAGTTCCTCCACGGCTTGGGCAAGCTTTTCCTTTTCCTGGCAATCAGGCAGAACAACCTCGTATTCAGAGGCCATTACTCTCTGAGGCAGGGAAAGGGCTTCGTCCTCGGCCACTTCCACCTGAACGATGTCCAGGCCTTCGGGCAAGCAGGGCCGAACTTTGGCTTCAAATTCTTGGGGTGAGGTGGAGGAAGTAAGCGTGATTTCCATCACCTCCCTCAATCCTTCAAACCCCACCGGCAGTGGAGAGGCTACGGTTATCTTTGGGTGGGGGGTAAATCCTTGGGAGTAGGCCAGGGGGATTCCTGCCCGCCGCAGGAGCCTTTCCCAAAGCCTGATTAGGTCCAGATGTGAGATGTATTTTAGGGGGCCGGTCTGGGAGTAGGTTATTCGCAATTTAAAGGTTTTGCTCATAAGTTTTCCAGGATTCTTCTGCTTCCTGGATTATCTTAACGCTCCGGCTGGCTCCTATGCGGTTGGCTCCGGCCTCTATCATGGCCAGGGCTTGGTCAAGGGAGGAAATCCCCCCTGCCGCCTTAACCCCCATCTTATCCCCTACTACCATCCGCATGAGCCGGACATCCTCCACTGTAGCTCCGCCTGGGCCAAATCCTGTTGAAGTCTTAACGAAGTCGGCCCCGGCTTCCAATGCCAGCTGGCAAGCTTTAGCTTTTTCTTCTGGGGTAAGAAGTGCGGTCTCTAAGATTACTTTTACCAGCGCTCCTGCGCTATGGGCAACCTCTACCACTTTGGCTATGTCTTCCCGAACCAAGGAATAATCGCCGCTCTTCATAGCGCCGATGTTCATCACCATGTCAATTTCTTCGGCGCCTGCGGCTATGACCTTTTCGGCTTCAAAGGCTTTTACTTCGGGTAGGGTAGCACCCAAAGGAAAGCCTACAACGCTGCAGACTTTAATCCCTGTGCCTTTGAGGATAGAGGCAGATAGGGCGACGTAACTTGGGTTCACGCAGACAGCGTAGAATCGGTATTGGATTGCTTCTTGGCAGAGGGCTTCAATTTGGGTTCGCGTAGCTTCAGGCTTGAGGAGGGTGTGGTCAAAAAAGCGGGCCAATTCCGAAGGCTTTAGTTTCAAAGTCATTTCCCTGCCTCCTGGGGAAGTAACGGGCTTAAAAAGGTACTTCCCTTATATGAATGGATTATTCGCCAGCGGTTTGGAGGCCAATAGCAGAACAAGGCTTTGCCTATTATGTAGCGGATGGGGAGCATCCCCCAGTTGTGGGAGTCGGAGGAGAAATTTCGGTTATCGCCTAAGACAAATACCTCATCAGGGCCTACAGTGGCTGGTCCCCAGGAATAGCTGGCCTCGGCTACAGGGTAGGGTTCTTGTAAGGGTTGGCCGTTTATATAGACCTTCCCCTGCTTTATTTCCACCGTTTCCCCCGGAAGGCCAATAACCCTTTTTATGAATGTCCGTCGGAAATCCTTCGGGTAGCGGAAGACTACCACATCCCCTCGCTGAGGGGGGTGGAAGTAATAAGAGAGGCGGCTAACTATTATGTATTCGCCTTCGTAGAAGTTCGGCTCCATGCTTGAGCCGTAAACCTTGTAGTTTTCAATCCCTGTCCGCACTAAGAAGAAAAGGACCAAGGTCAGCAGTATTGTTTCCACCATGTCTTGGAAGAACTTTCCCATCTTCTCCAACCTTACTCCTCCGGAATTTCAAATGTTACCACTTCTTTGCCCTGGAGCTTCTCCAGCACCTTTTCCACGATTAAATCTAAATGCCGTGAGGAGTGGACGAAGTCAAGTCGGTCGGCTGGGACTTTGAGTACGGGGCTGAGGGTGTAGCGTTCTATCCACTCCTCGTAGAGAGCGTTGAGTTTTTCCAGGTATTCCCTGGGGATTTTCTTCTCGTAATCTCTTCCTCGCATAGCGATGCGCTTTTCCAAGGTTTGGACTGAAGCCTGCAAGTAGATTACCAGGTCGGGGGGAGGAAGGATTGATATTATGGCTTCGTAGAGTTGGCGGTAAGTTCGGTAGTCTCTTTCGTCCATAAGGCCTTCTCGGTAGAAGTTTTCGGCGAATACTTCGGCGTCTTCGTATATGGTGCGGTCTTGGATTACGGAGCCGGGCCTTTTGAGCAGGATGTTGTAGTGGTAGAGTTTGCGGGCCAGGAAGAAAACTTCGGAGTGGAAACACCAGCGGGCCATATCTTGGTAGACATCGGGCAAGTAAGGGTTCTCGTCGGCGGCTTCAAAGAACGGTTCCCAGCCGAGCCTTTCGCTCAAAAGCTTTGTGAGTGATGATTTCCCGACCCCTATGTTTCCAGCTATTGCTATAAACCGCTTCATTTTTTACCCCCTAATGGGAAGAGAGGAAGCTTGCGAGCTATGCCGTGCTCTAAAGCTGATTTTATCATACCTACTACCAGCTCCAAATCTTCCCTTCTCCGGACGAAATTGAGCTCATCGGTATCTATGCGGAGAACTGGGGCTTCTTCGTACTGGGAGAAGAACTCATCGTAAGCAATTCGGAGGCGATGGATGTAATCTCGGTCCATGCCTCGTTCGTAGGGGCGGTCTCTCAAGGCAATCCTTTCCATGAGGGTATCGGTGCTGGCTTGGAGGAGGCAGACGAGGTTAGGGGCAATGATTTTGGGTGAAAGGATGCGGTATAGTTCTTGGTAAAGGGCTAGTTCTTCGCCTTTGAGGTTGAGGTTAGCAAAGAGGCGGTCTTTAGCGAATGTGTAATCGCTTATGAGGTTGCCTTTAGCCAAAGCTTCGGGGACTGCCTCTTGCTGTTGGTGGTAGCGGCTTAGGAGGAAAAAAAGCTGGGTTTGGAAGGCGTAGCGCTCGCGGTCCTGGTAGAATTTTTCAAGGAAAGGGTTTTCTTCAAACACTTCCAGGAGGAGCTGGGCGTTGAAGTAAGGTTGCAGGAGTCTGGCCAAAGTGGTCTTTCCTACACCTATTGGTCCCTCAATAGCGATATAAATTCCGGGCAATTTAGGCCTCATGGGCAAAATATAACGCCCCTGGCAGGACTCGAACCTGCAACCAACGGCTTAGAAGGCCGCTGCTCTGTCCTGTTGAGCTACAGGGGCCTAAGGTCAATTATATTTTACCACAATTCCT
>CAYOIS010000038.1:0-13673 GCA_964404055.1 uncultured Anaerolineae bacterium
CTAAACCTAAGCAAGAGCAAATGGTGGGCTTTTTTCTAAACGGTGGTATTATATATTGCGGAGAAGGGAGATGCTCGTAAGGGAAGCACTTGGGGTTAGGGCCGGGGATGTAATATCCATAGTGGGGGCCGGGGGGAAAACTTCTCTGGCTCTTCGCCTGTTGGCTGAACTCAAAAAAGAAGGCTTGAAGGTTTTGTTCACTACCACCACTAAATTCCTGGAGCCAATCCCAGCCTCAGGAGAAGTTATCATCTTGGAGGAGGAAGAGGCCAAAATCCCTGAGCGCACCCGAGAGGCTTTCGGCCAAAGCAACGCTGTTATCTTGGCCCGCCGTCGGCTCAAAGAGAAAGCCTCTATCCCCCAATCTTACCCCTTCCCCATGCGCCCCTACAAACTTCAGGGCATACCGCCAGAAGTCGTTGATAATCTACACCAAGCCTTCGCTGAGGCCGTAATCATTGTTGAGGCCGACGGAGCCAGGGGAAAGCTCCTCAAAGCCCCATCGTTCCACGAACCCGCCGTCCCGAGTTCTACCTCAATTTATGTAGCTATGGCCCATGCCGATGCCCTGGGAAAGCCCATAGATAAAGAGTTCGTCCACAGGCCTGAGGAAGTTGCCAGGCTCCTTGGCTGCTCCTTAGGTTCTATCCTGGACGAGGCTGCCATCGCTTCCATCCTTCTGCATCCTGAAGGAGGAATGAAGGCTAAACCTCCTTCGGCCCGGTTCATACCGGTGATAAACGGGCGGGAAGAAGCTTCCCCTCAAAAGGCCTACAGAATCGCCAGAGCCCTCCTACGCTCCCCTGAAGTTAAAGCTGTCCACATCGCCACACTCTGGGCCGAAGAGCCAGTGAGGGACATTGTGGGAAGAGTTAAAGGGATAATCCTGGCAGCAGGCAAATCCGAGCGCTTCGGCTATCCCAAGCAGCTCGCCCTGGTAGAGGGCATTCCTATGTTGGAAAGAGTTGTGGAGATAGCCTTGGCCTCACCTCTGGAAAGCGTAGTGGTAGTCCTGGGAGCAAACGCCGAAAGAATCTTCCCCATCCTGGAAGGCAAGCTGGTTCAAGTGGTGGTAAACAGGGATTGGCCAGAAGGAATCGCCTCCTCCATAAGGGCAGGCCTCTTGGCCATCGGCCCCGAAGCCGAAGCCGCTATCTTCTTCTTGGCCGATCAGCCCTTCGTAAAGCCCGACACGGTAGCAGCCATAATCCGAAGCTATTACCAGACCCGCAAGCCCATCGTAGCCCCTACCTACAAAGGCATAAGGGGTAACCCAGTCCTATTTGACCGCTCCACTTTCCTGGAGTTGGCATCTTTGAGGGGCGACAAGGGCGGCCGCTCCATCATAGAATCCCACCCCGATTGGGTGCAAACCGTGGAGGTGAACGACCCCGGAATCAGGATTGATGTTGACACCCCTCAAGACTTAAGCTCGAGCAAGGAAATGCTTTCAATGTGAAAAGTCTGGGGGAACATATCCACCGGCTGGACCTTCTTCAAGGCATAGCCCCTTTCCACCAGGAAAGCCAAATCCCTGGCTAAGGTGGCCGGGTCGCATGAAACGTAAACAATCGCACGCGGTTTTAGGCGCAATAGCCCCTCCAAAGCCTTCTTCTCCATCCCGGTCCGTGGCGGGTCCACCACTGCAATGTCAATTTTCCCCTCAATCTTCCCTATCTCTTCCTCAATCCGGCCACAGAGGAAGAGGGCATTTCCGGCACCCTGCGCTTCGGCGTTGAGCAAGGCATCGTTCACAGCGAAGGGGTTCTCCTCTATCCCGATGACTTTAGCGACCTTTCCGGCCAAGGCCAGCCCAAAAAGCCCAACCCCGCAGTAGCCATCAAGCAAGGTTTCGTCACCCGCGGGCTCCAGGAATTCCTCCGCCAGCTCTACCAGTTTCTCGGCCTGGAAAGTATTGGCCTGGAAGAAGCTCATGGCCGAAACTCGGTAGAGTTTGCCTGCAACCTCTTCCTGGATGAAATCGCTCCCGGCCATGACCACCGGAGGGCCTGAGGGAGGGATTAGGACACAAGAGGCAGGCAGTTCGGTGGAGAGCTCGGGGATTTCTTCCTCCGTTGTCTCCAGGATGAGAAGCTGTTGGCCGGTCCTTACCCCCACTTTGACCTTCAAGGAGTGGATGGGGGCCAGCTCCATTTCCAGAGCCTCAAGGACTTCTTCCACCAAGGGGTGGAGGATGTAGCATTCTTCAATGACCACTAAATCGGTAGTGCGCAGGCTCTGGAAAGCCAGCATGCCTTCTGGGGTTACTCGGAAGCGGACGGAGTTACGGTAATGCCAAGGCCAAGGGCTTGGGATGGTTGGGAGCACCTCGGCCTCAAGGCCGCCGATGCGAGCCAACTGTTCGGCTAAGATTTCACGCTTGAACTTTAGCTGCGCTTGGTAATCAATGTGTTGCCACTGGCATCCACCGCATCGGCCAAAATAGGGGCACGGAGGTTTTACCCTGTGCGGGGATGGTTCAAGAACCTCCACAAGCTTTGCCCTTGCCCAGGTTTTGTGTTCTTCTTCAAGCCTGACTTTGACCCTTTCTCCGGCTATTCCCCCGGCCACAAAGATAGCCTTACCTTGGTAGAAGCCGAGGGCTTCGCCGCCATGGGCCATTTTCTCCAAGCGCAGTTCCAATTCCATCATTGCAGGTAGAGAATGGCAATTACCGCCAATCCCCAGAGGAGGAGGCCAGCTAAAAGGGGCCTATCGGCGAAGATGAGGTCTTCTGGCGCTCCCCCCTCCCCCTTCACGTGGATGAGGTAGAGGTAGCGGAAAAGGCAGTAGAGGACCAAAGGTATGGTTAGCATCATGGTGTGGTTGGGTGGGAGGTTAGGGGCGGAGAAAGTGTAAAGGGAATAGGCTACGATTGTGCTTGAGGTTACTATGACTATAAGCTCGTCAAGGAGGCGGAGGTTGTATTCTTCCAGGATGGCTCTGTGGTTTGAGGCGTTTTCGTTGAGGAGGATGAGTTCGTGGCGGCGGCGGCTTATGCTTATGAATAAAGCTAAGAGCGTGGTGCAGATGTAGAGCCAAGGGGAGAACCTTTCGGCTTTCACCAAGATTACTCCGGCCGCTACCCTGAGGACGAACCCGGCTGAGACGGTGAAGACATCAAGTAGCACTACGTTTTTTAGCCAGAAGGAGTAAGCTACCATGGTGATTAAGTAAGCTAAGGCCACAAGGCCGAAGTAGAAATCCAAGAGGAAGGAGGCCGGAATAAGGGTTAGGCCTATTGCCGAAGCGGTGGCCAAAGCGACCTTTGGGCTAAGCTCTCCGGAGGCGATTGGCCTTTTTCTCTTGGAGGGGTGAAGGCGGTCCTTCTCCGCATCCACCACATCGTTCACCAGGTAGACAGCGCCGGAGAGGAGGCAGAAGATTAGGAAGCCCAAAGCGGTTTTAATTAGGGGTATGGGCCTGAAGAGCTTTTCGTCAAAGACGAGTGCGGCGAAGAGGAAGACGTTTTTGGCCCATTGTTTTGGCCTCATAGCTTTGAGTAAAGCTATCAGCATTATTGCTTCCCCTCTGGGAAAAGTGACGGAAAGATGATAGCGCAAAGGGGTTAAATAGTCAAGCCGGGGACACATCTCCCAGACCCCCTGGGAGGGGACTTTGCTCCCTCCACCCCCTTTACCCACCCTCGTTTGCTGAGGGTTCGCCTGAAGTAGGACAACTGCTCGCAGTTGTCTACTTCAATTGCTTTATCCAAGGCTTGTGATATAATTTTGGCGAGGCAATTTCTGGGAGGAGGAAGCGGATGGGTTTGCCCATATCTCTTAGGGTTAACGGACAGCTCTTTCAGTTGGAGGTGGATGAGGAGACTTCGCTATTGGATGTCCTGCGCGATTACCTCCACCTCACCGGAACTAAGAAAGGGTGCGGGGAAGGTCTGTGCGGCTCCTGCACCGTAATCGTGAACGGGAAAGCTGTCCGCTCCTGCACTTACAAGGCTATAAAAGCCAACGGCGCTTCGGTGGAGACAATTGAAGGATTGGCCAAAGAAGGTAAACTCCACCCAATCCAGAAAGCTTTCATTGATTACGGGGCTATCCAGTGCGGGTTCTGCACCCCAGGAATGATTATGAGCGCTAAGGCCCTCTTGGACCAGAACCCATACCCTTCCGATGAGGAGATTGTAAGAGCTATCCAGCCCAACCTTTGCCGCTGCACAGGGTACTCCTCAATCATAAAGGCGATAAAGGCGGCCGCTTCTGAAATCCGAGGCGACGGATATATCCCACCAGCTGTGCCCAGCAAAGTCTCTGCACTCAGAGTAATCGGGAACAATGCCCCCAAGCCCGATGCTATCCTCAAGGCCACGGGGAAGGCTATCTACGCCGCCGACCTCTACTTTGAAGGCATGCTTTATGCCAAAGTGCTGAGGAGCCCATACCCGCACGCCCGCATCGTAAGATTAGATACGAGCAAGGCCGAATCTTTCCCCGGCGTAGTAGCTGTCCTTACGGCTAAGGATGTCCCTGGCGATAAAACCCACGGCGTTGTGCGCAAGGATTGGCCCGTCTTCGCCATTGATAAGGTGAGATACGTGGGCGATGCCATCGCTATGGTCGTGGCCGAGAGCGAAAGGGTTGCCACCCAAGCCCTGGAGCTTATAGAAGTGGAATACGAGCCGCTTCCGGCTGTCACTTCCCCGCAAGAAGCCCTTAAACCCGATGCCCCCAAGGTCCACGAAGGTGGGAACCTCCTAAAGCATATTTCCATCCGCCGAGGTAATGTGGAAGAGGCCTTCGCCCAAGCCGATTTGATTGTGGAAAGGGTCTACCACACCCCAACCTACGAGCATGCCTTCCTTGAGCCCGAGGCTGGGGTCGCTACCATTGACCAAGAAGGGAATATCACCGTTTACGTTGGCTCCCAAATCCCATTCCTTGACCGGCGCCAGATAGCCGAAAGTTTGGCCATACCGGAAGAGAAGGTTAGGGTGGTTGGAACCTACATCGGAGGAGCCTTCGGGGGGAAGGAAGACATTTCTGTCCAGATACATGTGGCCCTGGCCGCCTTAAAGACTGGCCGTCCGGTCAAGCTGGTGTTCTCGCGGGAGGAATCCTTCAGGGTTCACCCCAAGCGCCACGCCACCACAATCCGCCTCAAGACCGGGGCTACCAAGGATGGGAGATTGCTTGCTCTGGAAGCCGAAATCTACGGCGATGCTGGAGCCTATGCCTCCCTCAGCGAGCACGTTATGACCCGTACCGCTACCCACATATCCGGCCCCTACCAAATCCCCAACGTAAAAGTTGATTGCTACGCTGTCTACACCAACAACCCGCCCTCTGGAGCCTTCCGCGGATTCGGTGTGCCCCAGGCCGCCTTCGCCATAGAAAGCCAGATGGATATAATGGCTGAGGAGCTGGGCTTATCGCCTTTTGAAATCCGCAGGATAAATGCCCTAAGGGAAGGGACGAAGACTGCCCTGGGCCAGCTTCTTGAGGAAAGCGTGGGGCTACTGGAAACCTTGGACAGGGTAGAAGAAGAGGTCAAGCGCACTGAGTTCATCCCAGTGGAAGGGACTAAGAGAAGAGCATGGGGAATTGCCTGTGCGATGAAAAACGTTGGCCTTGGGGGAGGAGCATCCGATAAGGCCGGAGCCGAAGTTGAGGTAACTGCGGATGGCACAATCATAGTTAGGGCCGGGGCTCCGGACCTGGGAGGAGGCCTGTCCGGCGTAGTGGCAGCTATCGCCGCCGAAGAGTTCGGCTTCTCCCCTTGGCAAGCTTGGGAAACACCGCCCGTGAGGGTCATCTTGGCCGATACTGGCTCTACCTTGGATGGAGGGCCAACCACGGCCTCAAGGCAGTCCTTCATAACCGGTAACGCCGTGCGCATTGCTGCCCGCCAGGTAAAAGAGCTCCTGGCCCGCATCGCCGCCGAAGAGATGGACGTCTCACCGGAGAAAGTAACCTTTGAAGGGGGCTTTGCTAAGGCCGAAGGGAAAGCTATACCCTTGGGAGAACTTGTTTCCATAGCCCGAAAGCAAAGGCAGGAAGCAAGAGCTGCGTGCATATACGAAGCCCCAGCCACTGTCCCAATCACCCAGGAAGGACCACACCACTTCGCCTTCGGCTTTGCTACTCAGGCTGCACTGGTGGAAGTGGATACAGAAACGGGAGAAGTTAAAGTCCTAAAAGTCGTAGCCGCCCACGACGTGGGAAAAGCCATAAGCCCATTGGGGGTTGTGGGGCAAATAGAGGGCGGGGTCGTCATGGGAATAGGCTTGGCACTTAAAGAAGAGTTCACGCTCAAAGATGGAGTTCCCTTGGTCCGCAGCTTTAGGGATTACCACATCCCCAGGGCGAAGGACATCCCCGAAATCGTGCCCATAATCGTTGAATCGCCATCTTCCCAAGGGCCTTTCGGAGCCAAAGGGATAGGCGAAATTCCATCCATCCCCACACCCCCGGCCATCGTCAACGCCATCTATAAAGCTTGCGGAGTTCGCTTCTACGAACTGCCCGTTAAAAGCCAAATTTTGAGGGAGAAGCTATGCCAAAAGCCAATGTGACGATTGTAGGACTTGGGTTTGTGGGAAGCTCAATGGGCCTTGCCCTAAAGAAATCGGGGGCTGATGTCTACATAACCGGCCACGATAGGGAGCCAGAAGTAGCTCGCGAGGCCCTCAAGATGAAAGCTGTTGACCGGACCGACTGGAACCTCATAAGCGCCTGCGAGAAGGCCGACATAGTCATCCTGGCGCTCCCTTTTCAAGAAGTTCAAGAGACGATGAAAGCCATAGGCCCTTACCTCAAGCCCGGCTGCCTCGTGACCGATACCGCTATCCCCAAGAGGCCGGTGATAAAGTGGGCAGAGGAATTCCTACCAGAGCCTGTAAACTTTGTGGGAGGAAACCCAATCATAAGCCCTCAGGGGGAGGCCAGCGGGGTCAAAGCTGCATCGGCTGAAGCCCTCAAAGGGGCTATTTACTGCCTAACCCCTTCCCCAAAGGCAAAGGGCGAAGCTGTGGAACTGACCGTAGCCTTGGTCAAGGCTATGGGAGCAAATCCATACTTCCTTGACCCAGCCGAGCACGATGGCCTCTTGGCCGGGATTGAGCAACTGCCAATCATAGCCGCAGCCGCCCTCATGGGAACTCTATCCCAATCACCACCATGGAAGGACATGAGGAGGCTCGGAGGTTCGGCCTTCAGCCAAGGAACTGCCTCCCTCTGGGAAAGCCGCTCCTTCTGGGCCAAGCCTTTCCTGGAAAACGCCGATAACCTAATCCGCTGGGTTGACCAATTAATCTACCAATTGGAAGCACTCAAGCGAGGATTGCAAGAACGGGACGAAGAAGCCTTAAACCTATACTTTGACAGAGCCTTGGCCGAGAGGGAGCGCTGGTTCAAGGATAAAACCTTCGGCCAATGGGAAGAAGTTCCGGAGCCACCAAAGCCTCCGGGTATGCTGGAAACTTTCCTTGGCATTCGCCTCAAAAAACCCTAATAGGAGGTAAACATGAGCACGGCGAACGATAAACTGGCCTGGATTGATGAAGAGATAAAGGCCTTGAAAGAGCAAGGCCTTTACATAAACATACGCACAATCCAGTCCCCCCAGGGGGCTTGGATAACCGTGGACGGCAAGAAGGTCCTTAACTTCTGCTCCAACAACTACCTTGGCCTGGCCAACCACCCTAAACTGCGGGAAGCCGCTAAAAAAGCCATTGAGGAATGGGGGGTCGGTCCAGCCGCTGTCCGCACCATTGCTGGGACAATGTCCTTGCACTTGGAATTGGAGAGGAAACTTGCCCAGTTCAAGGGCTGCGAAGACGCAATCTCCTTCCAATCGGGCTTCAAAGCCAACTTGGCCACAATCCCGGCCCTGGTGGGGGAAGGTGACGTAATCTTCTCCGATGAGCTAAACCATGCCTCAATCATAGACGGATGTCGCCTATCGCGAGCTAAGATAGTCCGCTACAACCACTGCGACCCAGCCGACCTTGAGGCCAAAATCCGCCAGGAACAAGGCAATTACCGCCGTGGGATAATCATAACCGATGGCGTCTTCTCCATGGATGGGGATATTGCTCCGCTGCCGGAAATCGTGGAAATCGCCGAAAAATACAACCTCATGACCATGGTTGATGACGCCCACGGAGAAGGGGTGCTGGGGCGCGGAGGAAGAGGCATTGTAGACCACTTCGGCTTGCATGGCCGTGTAGATGTGGAAGTAGGAACGCTTTCAAAAGCCTTCGGCGTGGTAGGAGGATATGTAGCCGGGAAGAAGAAAGTAGTGGAGTGGCTACGCCAGAGGGGTAGGCCTTTCCTCTTCTCCAGTGCCATGACCCCAGCCGATGTTGCAGCCTGCATCGCCGCTGTTGACATCCTGGAAGAATCAACCGAGCTTGTGGACAAGCTCTGGGAAAACACCCGCTACTTCAAATCCGAAATGCGCCGCCTCGGGTTTGACATAGGCCAAAGCGTAACTCCAATAACCCCGGTCATGCTTGGGGAAGCCCCTCTGGCCCAGGAATTCTCCCGCCGCCTCTTTGAGAACGGGGTCTTCGCCATGGCCATAGGCTACCCAACCGTCCCCAAAGGCAAAGCCAGAATAAGGGTCATGATTTCCGCCGTCCATTCCCGGGAGGACTTGGACCGAGGCCTGGAGGCCTTTGCCAAAGTAGGCAAGGAATTAGGCGTGATTTGAAAGTAGCAATAGTCCACGATTGGCTCAACCAATACGGCGGGGCCGAGCTCGTCCTGGAAGCCCTCAAAGAACTCTTCCCCACAGCCCCAATTTACACTTCTATCTACGACCCCAAGGCCATGCCCCCTTTTTACCACCAGTGGGAAATCCACACCTCTTTCCTGGACAAATTCCCGTTCGTGAAGAGGCACCACCAGCCTTTCCTTCCCCTTTACCCGCTGGCCTTTGAGAGCTTCAACCTCTCGGAGTACGACCTTGTAATCTCCAACAAAAGCGGCTTCTGCCACGGGGTGATAACCGGCCCAGAAACGGTCCACATCTGCTATTGCCTTACCCCCACCCGCTTCGTCTGGGACTTCCACAACTACATCCGAGGGGAAGGATTAGGCCTGCTGGCCAGGAAAATCCTTCCCCTCTTCCTTTTCTTCCTCCGGCAATGGGACAAGCTCGCTGCTGACCGAGTGGACTTCTTCGTCGCCATATCCCACGAAGTGAGGGAGAGGATACGCAAGTTCTACCGCAGAACGAGCGAAATCATCCACCCACCCGTTTACACCTCCCGCTTCTCCCCTTCCCCCGAGCAAGACGATTACTACCTTGTGGTCTCAAGGCTTGTCCCCTACAAGCGCATAGACGTAGCCATAGAAGCCTTCAACCTCCTCAAGCGTCCCCTCCTCATCGTGGGAGAAGGGAGAGCAAGGGCTTCCTTGGAAAAGAAGGCAGGGCCTAACATCCGCTTCTTGGGTAGGGTTTCGGGCGGAGAGCTGGCAAGGCTTTATGCCCGTTGCCAAGCCCTCATCTTCCCCGGCCGCGAGGACTTCGGGATAGCTCCCTTAGAAGCCCAGGCCTCCGGAAGGCCAGTCATTGCCTACGCTGCCGGCGGGGCTTTGGAAACAATCGTGGAAGGAAAAACTGGCCTCTTCTTCAAACCTCAAACCCCAGAGGCATTGGCCGAAGCAGTCCTTCAATTTGAAAAGATAGCCGCCGATTTTGACCCCGCCGCCATAAGGGAAAACGCCATGCGGTTTGACGTCCAAAATTTCCGCGAAAAAATGCGCCTTTTTATCCAATTCGCCCTTGATTCGGCGAAAGGAGGCGTATATGTCCGCTGAAAAGTTCGTGCGCTTTCCAGAAGGCTTCATCTGGGGAGCAGCTACCTCTGCCTACCAGATTGAAGGGGCATGGAACGAGGACGGCAAAGGGCCATCCATCTGGGATACATTCTGCCGCATCCCTGGAAAAATCAAGGACGGGGACACAGGCGATGTAGCTGCCGACCACTACCACCGTTGGGAGGAAGATGTAGGGATAATGGCTGAGCTTGGCCTGAAAGCCTACCGCTTCTCCATTGCCTGGACCCGCATCTTCCCTGAAGGTGTGGGAGAAGTCAACCGAAAAGGGCTTGATTTCTACAGCCGCTTGGTGGACAAGCTCCTGGCCTACGGGATCGAGCCCTTCGTTAACCTCTATCACTGGGACCTACCCCAGGCTTTGCAGGATAAAGGTGGGTGGCCGAACCGTGATACCGCCTATGCTTTTGCTAATTACGCTGAAACCGTAGCCAAAGAGCTCGGAGACCGGGTTTCCTCCTGGATTACCCACAACGAACCGTTTGTGGCCGCCATCTTGGGGCACTTCACGGGCGAGCATGCCCCCGGAATACAGGACCCATCTGCTGCCTTTGCCGCTGCCCACCACCTACTCCTCTCGCACGGCCTTGCTGCTCAGGCCATAAGGGCCTCTGCTTCCCTCAAGCCAAAAGTCGGCATTGTCCTCAACCTGCACCCGGTCCACCCAGCTTCCCCTTCGGAAGAGGACAAGCTTGCCGCCAAGCGCTTTGATGGGGTAATAAACCGAATGTTCCTGGACCCCATCTTCTTCGGCAAATACCCTGAGGACATGCTGGAGCTATTTGGCTTCTTCCTCCCCGAAATCCGCCCCGAAGACATGCAGACCATCTCCGTCCCCATAGACTTCATCGGGATAAATTACTACACCCGCATCGTTGCCCGCTACGACCCAGAGTTTCCCCTAATCCAAGCTTCTCAGGTTTACCCCGAAGGGAACGAATACTCCCAGATGTGGGAAATCTACCCGCCAGGGATTTACGAAACGGTCATGAGGGTCTGGAAGGACTACAATCCCCCCTCCATTATCGTCACCGAAAACGGCGTCCCCGTCCCCGATGGCGTAGATTTTGACGGCCGGGTCAGGGATGAGAGGAGAATCCGCTACCTCCGAAACCACCTCGTTTACCTCCACAAGGCCATAAGCGAGGGGGCGCCGGTCAAGGGGTACTTCGTCTGGTCCCTCCTGGACAATTTTGAGTGGGCCCACGGCTACAGCATGAGGTTCGGCCTTGTGTACGTTGATTACAAGACCCAAAAGCGCATCATCAAAGACAGCGGACGTTGGTATGCCAGAGTCATAAAGGAGAATGGCTTTGCATTGGAATAGACTGGGCCCGGTTTTAGCGTTGGTCTTCCTATTCGCCATTGCCTTTCCGGCCCAGGCCCAGGAACCAATCCCCATTTACTATGCCGGGCCAGAAGGCAAAGTGCGTACGGCTTTAGAGCTGGCCGGCGTTTTCTCCTTCGTCACCGACCCCTCCCAAGCCGATGTTATCTTCCTCAACGGCATCATACCCGACCCGGCAGCCATTTCCGGAAGGGTCAAAGAGTGGGCAGGCCTTGTCCTCTTCCTGGGGCCGGATATTGCTCCGGAAGAGCTGGAAGCCCTTTTTGGGTCAAGGCCTGCCCTCTCCCGCCGCGATAACCCCTTAAGCCTTTACACCCATCCCGAACTTGATGACCCCATAGCCAAGCAGATAATCTGGACAAGCGCCCCTCAGGTTAGGGAGCGGTTCGTAATTGAAGGCTTGCCCCTTGAGCCCTTGGTCGTAGGCTTTGAGGACAAGAGCCTGGTCTTGGGCAGGATGAGCTTAGGGAAAGGTCGGGTTTATGTCTTCTGCGTGTTCCTTGATGGTTCCAACCTCCAGTTTCAGGACTGGGCCTATTTCAATTACTTCATCTACCATCTGGCAGTAAGGGCTGCCGAGAGGATTCCTTCCTCCTTTGCCGATTATCCAGCTTCCCCTGTCCCTCACGCTTTGGAGAGGAGGATAATCCTGGCCCTCATGGTCGCTATCCTCATAACTGCTGGGGTTGCTTTCTGGCTTGTCAGGCGCTACAGCCTTTCTCACCCCGAGCTTTTAGACGAGATTTTGGCCAGCCCTGAGGCTTTCCTGGCCAGGGAAGCAGAAACTCCGTGGGAGGAGATAGGGTTCCACAGGCCTCTCGGCGGCTTCCTGGTAGCACTCATGATGGGCCTCCTCCTGTTCATCCCTTTCATCCTCTACCAGAACTTCGTCCTTCCAGTTTTCATCCTGCCTTCGGCTCAAGCCTTGGGCATATGGGGGAGGGTCACACAGTTCTTCAACATGATATGGCTCCTCTTTGATTTGGGCACAAGCACTGCCTTCATAAAGTTCTTCTCTCAGTACCGGGTCCGCAACCCTCAGCTTGCCGTCCAGTACGGGCAAGTTTTCGTCTGGTGGCAAGCCCTTTCGGGAGCATTTCAAGTGGCCTTAGTTACGCTTATAGCCAGCATAATCGTTCCCCGCTCAGCCTATGCCCTCTATTCCTGGAGCATAATCATCCACACGCTCATCCAAATCCCTGGCTTCTACCAGGTCATCCGCCATGCCTTTATGGGGTGGCAGCGCTTTGATTACGCCCAATACCTTGACATAGCCCTGAGCCTAATCTTCCCCATGGTCACACAACCGATACTGGTAAGCGCAATGGTAGCTTGGGGTCGGGCTAACCCTGTGTTTGGCGGGGCTATGGGTGGAGTCCTGGGCTTGGGAATAGCCGGCTACGCTTCTGAGCTTCTTACCTTCCTTTTGGGTCTATGGCTCTACAAGAGGCTCGGCTACAACGCCCGCTTGCTCTTCCTGGCCCACTTTGATCTATCGGTGGTGAAGGAGGCCTTTCGTTTCGGTGTGTTTGAGATGTTAGGCTCAATAGCGTGGGCTTTGGGCCAAGCGATGGAAATCCTCATAACGCAGGCTCGCCTTGTAAACTATGCTGAAGTGTGGGGTAACTGGGTAATAGCGCAGAACTTCATCTTTGCCTATCAAGTCCTCCACACCCTTTATGGGAACCTTATGTCCTCAATCTCCGAAGCTATATCCCATGGCCGCCGGATCCTTAGCCAGTATTACTCAGTGATGGCCTACAAATGGGGAGGGTTCATAAGCGCTTTTGTGGGGGCAGTCCTCTTAGCCGTAGCCGATCGCTTCATCTTAGGGGCTACTGGGCCTGAGTTCACCAGGGCTGCCGCTTATGTCGTCCCCCTGATATTCTGGGGTGCAATCCAATATCCGTCCTGGGTTGGCGATTACGTTCAGCTTGCCTCAAATCGTCCCTACCTAAAGTTTGCCATGGTGGGAGGGGAACAAATCATGCGCATCCTTTTAGCTTTCCTCCTCCTGCAACGCTTCCAGATTTACGCTCTCATCATAGCCTACTTTATAGCCCTCTTCAGCAAAGATGTGGCCACCTATTTTGTCAGCCATCGCCTCTGCTTCCCTCAACGCTTCTACTTCTGGCAATCGCTCTGGGCTCCAATTCTGGCCGGTGCTGCCCACTACTTCCTCCTCCGCTGGGTTACGGGGCTTATATGGCGAAGCGACCCCATCACGAGCGTGGTCATTTTCCTTGTGGGGATTCTCTTTTCCTATCCAGTTTTCGCCTTCTTCTATGGCCTTTTTGGGGGGTGGGACCAGCGGACCTTGGAAGAGCTTGGGCTTGGGGCGGAGATAACGGGGATGATGAAGCCTTTTGCTAAGCTTTTCTGGGCCTCTTCGGCTTTAGGGGCGAGGGTAAGCCCCCTCCACAACCTTTTCCCCATTACCATTTACGAAGAAGCTGTAGCCGAGGCTCGTAGCCTGAGCTTAGAGAGGGTAAAGCTTACTGCTTGAAATCAGCCTTTTGGGGCCT
>CAYOIS010000039.1:0-13486 GCA_964404055.1 uncultured Anaerolineae bacterium
TGGAAAATTGAATACTGAGGTCGCTGGGGGAGCTCGGGTGAGCCGGGCTGAGAGGGCGGACATCCTTTAAAAGGCCTCCGCCGACCCCGGGAACCTGATCTGGGTAATGCCAGCGTAGGGAAGCGACGGTTTAAAAGGACCGCAAGTCTTCCAGGCTGGCGGTCCTTTTTGATTCCCTAAAAGGAGGTGCAAAATGTCCCCTATTAAAATTCAAAGGCCACCAGAATGGGGAATTGAACCGGTCCCCATTACTCACAGGATAATGGGCTTCATTGACTACTTTGCCCTTTGGTCAAGCCTGGGAGTGGGGCTTTTGGTCCTCCTGGCAGGCTCGCTCTTAGTCCCAGGCCTTGGGCTCATGCAAGCTTTCCTCGCAATCCTCTTGGGGACAATTGTGGGGAACGCCCTTTTGGCCCTGGCCGGCTACGTAGGGAGCAGGGAGGCAATCCCTACAATGGTGCTTCTCCGGCCAGTCTTAGGCATAAGGGGTTCCTATGTCCCTACTATCCTCAACATCCTCCAACTTATAGGCTGGGGAGCATTTGAGGTCATAATCATGGCCCAAGCTGCCTCTCAAATTTCCCAGAAGCTCTTCGGCCTCTCCGCTTTCATCCCTTGGGTTGCCTTTTTCTCCATTTGGTGCACCCTCATGGCCATAGGCGGTCCCTTGATGGTGGTAAGGGACTGGATTGAGAAGTTCGCAATCTGGCTTGTCTATGGAATAACAATTTACCTAACCTGGTACCTCCTCAGCCATTACGATATACCAGCTCTTTGGCGCAAACCTGGCACATGGGAGCTTCCTTTCCTCATCGGGGTTGACTTGGTAATAGCCATGCCCATCTCCTGGATGCCGCTTGTGGCCGATTACAACCGCTTCGCCCGCAAAGCAGGAAGCGCTTTCTGGGGAACTTACCTTGGTTACCTTGTGGCCAACGTCTGGTTCTATGCTCTGGGAGCACTGTTCATCCTGGCTTTGGGCACACAAGACCTTATCCCTGCCATCCTCAGCCTCGCCGGCGGGATGATAGCTCTCCTCCTAATCTTGGTTGATGAAACCGATAATGCCTTCGCCGATATCTATAGCGCTGCTGTCTCAGCCCAAAACATCGTCCCGAAAGTCCCTCAATGGGTCCTGGTTACATTGGTAGGTCTTATCTGCTTAATCCTTGGAGCTACGGTCCCGATAGCCCAATACGAGAACTTCTTGTTGCTGATAGGCTCAGTTTTTGTGCCACTGTTTGGAGTTCTGGCTGCCCACTATTTCTTCGTGGAAAAAGGGGGTTACAAGACCGAGGAACTTTACCAGCCCAAAGGGAGGTACTGGTATGCCGGAGGATTTAATTGGAAAGGACTTGTGGCCTGGGCCTTGGGTATAGCAACTTACCAAGCGGTAGTAAAGTACATCCCGTGGCTCGGAGCTTCAATACCAAGCTTTGTGGTGGCTTTCTTGGCTCACATGATTTTAAACTTTAAGGAGGTGAAGCCATGAGCCAAGCTCGGAAAGTGGCATATGCCGTGGTTCTGACAGCCTTAGCAATTGCTTTCTCCCCCCTTTTCATCCCCGTGGGCATAATCAAGGCTTATCCTGCGCAGCACATGATAAACGTCATAGGTGCGGTCTTAGTGGGGCCCTGGTACGCCCTGGCGGTAGCCACGGCTGCAGCTATCATCCGCAATGCCCTAAATTTGGGGACAATTTTCGCCTTTCCCGGTGGGATGATAGGGGCTTTCTTGGCTGGATGGGCCTACAGACTCAGCCGGAACATTTATTTGGCAGCCTTGGCCGAGGTTATAGGGACAGGGCTTATAGCTTCAACCCTGAGTGCGCTGGTTATCGGCCCGGTCTTTTTGAAGAAGACGATGGCTCTTGGAACTTTCATCTTGGCCTTCTCGGCCAGCACTATAGCCGGCTCAATTTTGGGAGTGCTCGTTCTTCTGGGCCTTAAGAGGGCCGGGTTCAGGTGGTAGAAGAGCTTCGCCCATTCGCTCGGCTTTGCTAAAATAAAGGGCAAGCCTAAAATACCTGCAGGCCCTACTCCCCGAAGTTGGGGAAAATTTAGGGGCAAGGGGGGGTGTGTTATGAAAAAACTGACCTTAGAAGAAGCCATTGAGCGCATAGGATTCGGGCGGTTCCAGCTCAGATTGCTATTTGTCTGTGGCGCAGGCTGGGCCGCCGACGCCATGGAAGTCCTCATTATCTCCTTCGTGATACCAGCCCTCATGAAAGAGTGGAACCTATCTGCAGCGCAGGCTGGCTTTTTAGGCACGGCTATTTTCTTAGGGATGCTGGCTGGAGCTTGGTTCTGGGGCACTGTCTCCGATTACATCGGCCGGAGGCTTGGCTTTCAGCTCACAGTCCTTGTGGATTCGGTGTTCGGTTTCCTCTCGGCCTTGGCTCCAAATTTCCCAACCTTGGCCTTATTAAGAGCTCTCACGGGCTTTGGAGTAGGCGGGACTTTGCCCGTGGATTACTCTATCTTTGCCGAATACCTTCCCAAGGAGAAGAGAGGCCGTTACCTTGTAATCTTGGAAAGCTTCTGGGCTGTAGGAAGCATAGTAGCAGCCGGGCTTGCCTGGCTCATCGTCCCAAGGGTTGGGTGGAGGACACTTTTAGCAGTTTCAGCAGTGCCCGGTGTCATCATCTACTTCATCCGACGCTACGTGCCTGAATCGCCCAGGTATCTTCTCGTAAGCGGGAGGGAGGAGGAAGCCCGCAAGGTCCTGGAGCAGGTCGCAAGGGAGAACGGCGTTAGCGTGGAGATACCAGGGCTTGTAGCCGAACCCCGCCGAACAAAGGTCACGGTGCCTGCGCTGTGGAGAGGAAATCTCATCCCCATTACCCTCATGCTTTGGATTGTATGGTTCACGATTTCCCTCGGCTATTACGGAGTTTTCATATGGCTTCCCAAAATCTTTGTAGCCCGCGGTTTCACTTTCCTTCAAACTTACGCCAACGTCTTCATCATGTCCTTGGCCCAACTTCCGGGGTACTTTTCTGCGGCCTACCTTGTGGAGAGATGGGGGCGCAGACCAACCTTGGCTATTTACATGGTCTTGAGCGGGCTTTTCACTTACTTGTTTGCAGTAGGGACAGGCCTTTCCTCAATCATGGTGGCAGCAGTGCTCATGAGCTTCTTCTGCCTCGGGGCATGGGGTTGTCTCTATGCTTACACCCCCGAACTTTACCCTACTGAAGTCCGGGCCACGGGGATGGGCTGGGCCAGCGGGATGACCCGCATAGCCGGAGCAATTGCTCCTATATTGGGAGGTTACCTGCTTTCCATCTCCCTCACCGCAGCCTTGAGCCTCTATGCCCTGGCTTTCATTGTGGGTGGATTGACCACTGCGGTATTGGGGCGCGAAACAAAAGGTCAGCCTCTGCTGGAGGTTATCCAATGAAAGAGCTTAACGAGCGTATTGCTGAAGCCTTTGCCCGCATCCGCCAGGAGAAGCCGCTAATCCACCACATCACCAATTACGTGGTCATGAACGATACGGCCAACCTGACCCTCCACCTTGGAGCGCTTCCAGTCATGGCTCATGCCCCTGAAGAGGTGGCCGAGATGACCTCCATAGCCTCGGCCCTGGTGCTCAACATTGGGACTCTAACAATTCCCAGGGTTGAGGCTATGCTTAAAGCCGGAAAGAGGGCATCAGAGCTGGGCATCCCGATAGTGCTGGACCCAGTAGGAGCGGGGGCTACCAAGCTCCGGACGGAATCGGCTTTGCGGCTAATTAGGGAATTGAATGTGGCTATAGTTAGGGGCAACTCTGGGGAGATAGGGGCTCTCTTAGGCCTTGAGGCTGAAGTGAAGGGTGTAGAAAGCGTGAAAGGGGTTGAAGACCCCGCCGGGGCCGTGCGAAAAGCAGCCTCGCTTTGGAAATCCGTAGTGGCCATAACGGGCAAAAGGGATTTCATATCGGATGGGGAAAGGGTGCTCGGGGTAGATAACGGCCATCCCTTCCTCACCACCATAACTGGCTCCGGGTGCATGGCGACCACGGCTATAGCTGCCTTCGCTGCTGTAGAAAAGGATTACCTTTTAGCGGCTGCGGGGGGACTAGCCTGCTTCGGGCTTGCCGCTGAGCTGGCGGCCCAGAAGGCTTCGGGCCCGGCCAGCTTCAAAGTCCACCTCTTTGACGAGCTTTTCAACCTAACCCCAGAAGCCCTCGCCCAAGGGGCAAGGATTGTGCAGCTGTGATAGAGTTCAAGGATTTTTCCTTTTCCTACGAAGGTGGGAATGAAGCTGTAAGCGGGGTTAACTTGAGGATAGAGGCCGGAGAGTTCGTCCTCCTCTGCGGACCAAGCGGGGGAGGCAAGTCCACAATTCTCAGGGCACTCAACGGCCTCATCCCTCACTACTTCCGAGGGAAAATGTCGGGCAAGGTGATCGTTGGGGGGCTTGATACTTCCAGCCACCCCGTTCACGAACTATTCTCTCGGGTCGGAATGGTTTTTCAGAACCCGGATGCTCAGCTTTTCGCTGGGACGGTGGAAAGGGAATTGGCTTTTGGCCTGGAAAGCCTTGGCCTCCCCCGCCGGGAAATAGCCGAAAGGATTGCGTGGGGAGCGGAGGTATTGAGGATAAAGCATTTGCTTGACCGCTCCCCACGCTCCCTTTCAGGAGGTGAAAAACAGCTTGTAGCTATTGGAGCAATGCTGGTCCTGAAGCCCATGGTGCTGGCTCTGGACGAGCCCTTCGCTCACCTGGACCCCATGGGAGCGCGGAGGGTAGCCGAGGCCCTTCGGGAGGTTAACAAGCTCGGCATTACGGTAATAGTGGCGGAACACCGGTTGCGTTGCGTCCTGCCTTACGTCACAAGGATGATTGTGGTAGCAGAAGGTAAAATCCGGCTGGACGGCCCCCCTCGCCAAGTCCTCAAGGAGTCTGTGGAGGAATTCGGCCTGAACCTTCCGGCTTCGGTCAGACTCTCGCGGGAACTTGGCCTTCCAGAGGTGTTACTTTCGGTTGGGGAAGCTTTGCCTTATGCTAAAGCCTCAAGCCACTGCCCTCCTTTCGCCCCGGAAACTGAAGATTCTTCACCCAAAGCCATAGAGTGCCAGGAGCTGGTCCAGGTTCTGGGTGGGCGCAGGGTCCTGGATGGGGTAAGCATTGAGGTCAAAAGGGGGGAGATTTTGGCCATTGTAGGAGCCAATGGCGCAGGCAAAACCACCCTCATAAAGCATTTCAACGGCCTCCTCAAGCCTTTCGCAGGGACTGTGGAAGTGCTGGGGGTTGATACCCGCGGGGCAAAAGTTTCAGAGCTGGCCGCAAAGGTTGGGATTGCCTTCCAGAACCCCGAAGAGCAACTTTTTACCGGCTCAGTCCGGGAAGAAATCCTGGTAGGGCCAAAGTTCCTGAAGAGAGTAAACGAGGCTTGGCTTAGAGAGCTTGAGGAGCTTTTCAACCTGAAGGGGCTCTTGGAAAAGCCGCCGCTCTCCCTCAGCGAAGGGGAAAAGAGGAGGGTAGCTTTCGCCTCAGTGCTGGCTTCAAAGCCTGAAATCATCGTTATGGATGAGCCTACTGCTGGCCAAGATGAGGTTTTTCGCCAGCGCCTTGCGGAGCTAATCCGAGCATTGAAGGAGAAGGGGCACACCGCAGTCCTCGTCACCCACGACCTGGAATTTGCTCAATCTGTGGCCGAAGAGTGGGCAGTAATGGCCGAAGGCCGCATCCTGGCCAAAAGCCATCCCAGCCTAATAATGGCCGATAAGGCGCTTATGGAGGCAGCTTCGCTTTTACCTACTGAGAGCTTCCTCCTGGGGCTGGCGTGAGGATTGAGCCTAAGAAATCCCTTTGCCCCCTGGCAAACTCCTCAGGTCCCATCTTGTTCTTGCCTTCCAACTGGATTTCTCTAAGCAGCAGTGCACCCGACCCGCACGCTACTTTTACCCCTTCGCTGTCCCGGAAAACCTTTCCAGGCGTTTCTCCTGGGGCCGAAGCGGCGGGAACTGCCTTCCAGATTTTGAGGAGCTTGCCCTTCCAAAAGGTGAAAGCTCCTGGCCAAGGGTTAAAAGCCCTAACTTTCCTGGCCAAAATTTCTGCCGGAAGCTCCCAATCCAAGAGGCCTTCCTCTTTTTTTACAGGCTTTGTGTATGAAGGCTCGCCTTCCTGGGGCGAGGGCTTTATCTTGCCTTCTACCCAAAGCGGCAACGTTTCCAACAAGAGCTCGGCTCCGAGGCGGGAGAGCTTCTCCTCCAAAGTTCCAGCGGTATCCTCAGGGGAAATTGGGATAGCTTTGCGAGCTAAGATTGGGCCGGTGTCTAAGCCCTCATCCATGAGGATTATGGTGATTCCGGTCTCCAGGTCGCCATTGAGGATGGCAGCTTGGATAGGGGCTGCTCCCCTGTAGCGCGGTAGGAGGGAAGCGTGAACATTGAGGCATCCGTATGGGGGGATTCGGAGGACCGCTGGGGGGAGGATTTGGCCGAAGGCCGCCACCACAATCACATCCGGCTCCTTCGCCTTTATCCAGGCTACGGCCTCCTCCCGCTTGAGACTTTCGGGCTGAAAGACCGGGATGCCATGAGCCAAAGCAAGCTCCTTGACCGGAGGGGGATGAAGCTTAAGCCCTCTTCCAGCAGGCCTATCGGGCTGAGTGACCACCCCCACCACCTGGTGATGGGCCAAAAGTCTATCCAGTATCGGGATAGCGAATTTGGGCGAGCCCATGAAGAGGACCTTCACAGGAACTCCTCCGCCCCTGGGAACCTCCATGAAAGCTGCTCCTTGTAAGAGCAATGGGGCCTAAAGCGCCGGCGGACCTCTTCCAAAGCTACGTTCCCTACAACCTTTATCGCGGAGATATCACCTATCCCAAGGCCTGCCAACTTGCAATAGTAGAGGTAACCGACCTCATCCGGGTCAAAGCCCATTAGGTAAGCGGTCAAGGAATCAACAGCCAGCGGGTCAGTTCCAGCCAAAGCTATGCGCCAAGGCACGGGGCTTCCTGAAGTTGGCCCATCCCCTTCCATCCCCTCAAATCCGTCAATGATGGAAAGGTGAGGCCAGACAAGCCTTGCTAACCTGTAGAGATTGATGTTTATGGCCTTATAGCCCTGGTGGATAGCCACTTTATCGTTCCGAAACAAAGACTGTTGGGTCCGCTCCTTCAATCCCTGAACCAAGGGAAGGGAAGAGAGCCAAGAGGGAGTAAAACGCCTGGCAAAATCAACCAAGGCCGAAGTCCCGCCTGTATCCCGGATTAAGCTACCCACGATTATGTTCTTCAAGGTCAGAGTGACTACCACGGTATCATGCGTTTTCGGCGGAGTTATGCTTATGCGGAAATCGCTTTCCAAGACCGTCTTTGCCACTCGCACCTTAATCGGGCGGAGGTGGCGGTCCAGGACTTCAACCTCTTCCCATTGGTCCTGGTTCAAATCCAGAAGCAAGGCATCGTACTGGGAAGCGAGTGGGAGGTAGCCGTAATTCTTGAATCCATCAAAAGTGGGGCTCATAGCCGCCCCTTCAGCGATAACAAGCGGGCCAGAGTAGCGGGCTCGGATAAAGTCCAGAAGCGCTCTTGTAGCTTCAACATGGGTTGCGGCTAACTGGTTCGCAGTGGAGACAAAATTGACCTTTACCAGAACGAGTTTCTTGCCCTCAAGGCTTATTTGGTCCTCTATCAGGGCTAAAGCTGAAGCAACGTTTTGGTAGCGGTCTTGGCCCTTGACGAGGGAAACTACAGCTTGCTTCTGCAAAGCCTTGGACCCATCCACGGCTGACGCCTCCTGGCCCGCCATTTGGCCTTTACTATAGCACAAAAGGGGTAAGCAGACAACCCACCTCCATAGGCCAAAGGCTTGGAGTGGCTTGCCCATAGCAGTGTGGCCCAAAAGGGAACGGTTTGGGAACAAAACTTCACAGTGGTATAATGGTTTTGAAACTTCCGGCGGAGGGAAATTGCATGAGGATTCTGCTGGTAAGCCCAATTTCAAAGGTTTGGAACTCACGCAAGCACATCCACATGGGGCTTGGCTATTTGGCCGGCTCACTACTTAAGGCTGGATACGAGGTTGAAATCTTTGATGCTGTGGTGGAAGACGAACCCCTTGATTCCTTCCTCAAACGCAACCCTTTTGAAGTGGTTGGCATATCAAGCCCTACCCCTCTCATATACGAGGCGTGGGAAGCAGCCCAGACAGCCAAGGCCCACGGGGCAATAACCATACTGGGAGGGCCTCACCTCACAATACTGCCCCACGAATCAATGGAAAGGCCAGAAGTGGACCTGGTAGTGCGAGGCGAGGCCGAGGATACAATCGTTGAGCTGATGCAGGCCTTGGAAGAAGCTCCTCCTCGGAATGGAAACGACCCCGAAAAGCCTCGCCTCTTCCCCGAATCCGTTTACGGTAAAATCCTGGGCCTTTCCTTCCGAAACGAGGAAGGCCAGATAGTCCACAACCCCCCTCGCCCTCTGCGCAAAGATATTGACAACCTCCCCTGGCCAGCTTACCACCTCTTCAAAATTGAACGCTACACTAACCTCCAGCCCCTGACCGATGGCCTTGACCCCAATGCCAGAGCTTACACCATCGTTACCTCCCGAGGTTGCCCTTACCAGTGCATCTACTGCTCCAAGCCCATAACCGGCAACACTTGGCGGCCCCGCTCCCCATCCGAGGTCATTAAAGAATGGCGCTACTTAGTGGAAGAACTCGGCGCTACCGAGATAGGAGTCACCGATGATGTCTGGAACCTGGATTTGGAAAGGGCTAAGGAAATCTGCAGGCTCCTCATAAAAGAAGGCCTAAACAAAGTCCCCTGGATTACCATCCACGGGATGAGGGTAACCAGCACCGATGAGGAACTTTTCCGGTTGATGAAAGAAGCCGGATGTAAAAGGGTCGGCTTTGGGGTGGAAAGCGGGAACGAGGAAATCCTCAGGCGCATAAAGAAGGCCCAGACCCTGGATCAAGTGCGCGAGGCCTTCCGCAATGCCCGGAAGGCAGGGCTTGAGACCATGGGCTTCTTCATCTTCGGCTTGCCAGGGGAAAATGAGCAAACTATGGAAGATACCATCCGCTTCGCCTTGGAATTGGACCCAGAGCTGGCCAATTTCATGATGGCTGTCCCCTTCCCAGGCACAGAGCTATACCAGATTGTGATGAGAGAGGGGAAGCTTTTCGCCAAGAGCTGGCGCGAGTTCGGAATACACGACGATAAAGCCCACTATGAGCTTCCAGGTTTGCCAGCATCCCTGGTGGAAAAGAAATGGCATGAAGCCTACCGCCGCTTCTACCTCAGGCCAAGCCGGATATGGAAGAGGCTCTGGAAGAAGGATACTTGGCGCCGCTTGCCCGAACACATCGTCAATTTCCTTAGGTTCTTCAAGTAAATGCCCAGGCTTAGATTCCTCCTACTCCTTGCCGCCACAATCATAGGTTTAGTAGGCACTTTGGTAATCCTAAAACCGGCCAGAACGGCCATTGGAGTGAGCTTTCTAGCCCTGAGCGCCGGCCTCGGCTTTATCGCTTCTGCGCCCGAAAAGCCTCCCGCTTTCGCCCAAAACTTGCCCTTTCCCCCCAGTGCCTGGAGGAGAATTCTCAGCTTTGGCCTGCTTCTTTCCGCAGCCATTGCCAACCTGTGGGGGATAAAGCTTTTGGAAATTGCTCAAACGCCCTTGCCTTGGCTTTTCTATTCCCTATCCCTCTTCTACTTCGGGCTCGCTTTTTACATCCTGGAAGAGCCTCAAGCTGTTTCCCATTCGGTGCCAAAGGCTGGCAGCTTAACCCTTGTGCTTATCTTACTCCTGGCTTTCTCCCTCCGCACCTACCAAATCGGCAAAATGCCCCCAGGCATCTATTACGACGAAGCTTGCAACGCGCTTGATGCCCTATGGGCAATGGGATCGGGAACTTATCCGGCCTTCTTTGAAGCTTGCAACGGCCGAGGTCCACTCCTCATCTACTCCCTATCGCTTGCCTTGAGGCTTTTGGGGAAAGAGCCCTTGGTTTTAAGACTTGTGCCCATATTCTACGGCCTGGCTGGAGTTATAGCCCTCTACCTCTTGCTCAAGCTTTTGGACGAAAAGTTGGCCTTAGCCGGAGCCTTCCTACTTGGGATAATGCGCTGGCACTTCCACTTCAGCCGTGTGGTCTTTGATGCCATAACTGTGCCCTTCTTCGCCCCCCTCTCCCTCTACTTCATCTGGCGAGGTTTCTTGAGAGGGCGCCGCACCGATTTCCTCTTGGCAGGTTTCGTGGCTGGATGGGGATTCATGGGCTACGCTGCTTTCCGCCTTTTCCCCATTTTAGCCTTGGTCTCTTTCACCCCCGCTCTCTTAAGAGGCCAAATAAGGCACACCATTACCGCCCTCCTCATCTTCCTGACCGCTTTCCTCTTAGCCTCAGCCCCAATCCTTTCTTATGCCGCCCACCACCCCGATGCCTTCCTCCATCGCTCCCGCCAGGTTTACCTGTTGCGCTTCCACCCCCAACCTGCTTGGCTGGAAGCCCTCAAACGCAATGCCCAAACCACCCTCTTAATGTTCCACCAACGTGGAGATTTCAACCCCCGCCACAACCTCCCCGATGCCCCCATGCTGGACCCTGTAACTGGAGCCCTCATGGCAGTTGGAATTGGAATTTGCCTGCGCCGGGCCCTGGACTGGCGCTACAGCCTAATGCTACTTTGGCTTATCCTCTTCCTCCAGCCAGGGATATGGTCAATTGAAGCCCCCCAAGCCTTGCGCAACATCGGTGTAGTGACCGCGGTTGCTTTCATGGCCTCGCTACCCCTAAAAGAGATGGCCTCAACCAGCCACCGCTTCCTTTCCCGAGGATTGCCTGGGCTATTGATGCTTTCGGCCTTGGCCCTGAATGCCCACACCTATTTCTTCCGCCAGGCCAGAGACATAAGGGCATTTTACGCCTTCTACGGCCTGGAAACCACCGCCGGCAAGATAATCTCCTCCCTCGGCCCATCCTACCGCTTCTACTCCATCTACGCTACCGATCCTACAGTGCTATTCCTCCTGCCTCCGGAAATAGACCTGAGGTTCCTGGACCACTTTGAGCACATCCCCCTCCGGGAAGAGACCGACCGAGACATCGTCTACCTTGTGGACCCCCGCTACGACCCACCACTGGAGACCTTCCTCCACTGGTACCCTGAGGCAAAGGTCCAAGAAATACCCGACCCATTGGGCAAAACCATGCTTAGGCTAATCAAAGTGCGGAAGGAGGAAATCAATGGCTCCATGAGGCTACGCTCGCTACTTCAGAATGCGGGCGAAGAAGGTAGCCTCTTTATCCCCGAAACAGGATTTTACACCATTAAATTCAATGGCCTTCCCTCGGCCAGACTCAGCATTTCTGGAGCTGAAGGGGCACTGAGCCTCAAAGGTGGCGAGGAGGTGAACCATTGGTTCATAAAAGGCTGGCACGATTTGAGGCTGGAAGGAATTGGGCAGATTGAAATCCACGGAGGGAAGCTCGCCGGCCTCGCCCCGAGGGAACTTTTAAACCTACATCCTGCCTTCCAAAGCGGCCTCACGGGTTACTACTACCGAGGAACAGAATGGAGCGGAGAGCCAGTTTTCGCCAGGATTGACCCATATATCGCCTTCCGCTGGCACATCCAGCCGCTCCCTGCCCCCTTCAGCGTGGAATGGAAAGGGTTCTTGAAAATCGGTAAGCCGGGCTACTACGGCTTTGCCCTTCTCTCCAACTCCCCCTCATCCTTGGAAATAGACGGACAGCAAATCTTAGAAACCTCCTCTGACCTAAGGCGGGAGGTCCAGGTTTACTTAAGCCAAGGAGAGCACAAAGTGAGGGTCAGATTCAAGGAGCCCGGAGGGTATACAGCCATCTACCTCTACTGGAAGCCACCGGGGAAGAGCTTTGAAGTTCTTCCTCCGCAAGTCTTAGAGCCTTTATGGGGTGAAAGGTGGAACGAGTGGTAATGATAGTGATGGGGAAATGGCAAGAGAGGGCCCTAATCTCGGCTCAGCTCCAAGAAGAAGGCTACGAAGTGCAATCCTTCCCCAGCTTTGAAACCGCAACCGCTTTCCTCTGCCAAACCTCCTCCTTACCCGATGGAGTAATCCTGGACTTCAAGGGGGTGATGGCATCCACTGATGAGCTGAAAGCCTTCCGCCTCCTTTTGGGCGATACCCCGCTTGTCCTCTGCACAGCTCCTTATAGCCGGGACCGAGAGGCTGAAGAGGCCCTGAAGCCAGCCGAAATTTTGGTTCGCCCTTTTACGGTGAAAGAGCTGGTGGAGACCGTAAAGAGGCTCATCCCCCTTTCTGAACCCATCTCCTGAGCCTGGCAACGGCTTCCTCCAAAGTATCCATCTTCTTAGCGAAGCAGAAACGGAGCATGGGCGGGCTCTTGACTTCCTTCCGGTAAAAGCCGCTTATGGGGATAGTAGCCACCCCTGCTTCCTTGATTAGGCGGAGGCAAAAGGCCCTATCATCTTCGTCACTGAGCGAGGAGAAATCAGCCAAGAGGTAATAGGTGCCTTGGGGCCTGAGCACTTTGAACCCAACCTCTTCCAAAGCCAAAGTGAGGAAATCCCTCCGCTGACGATATGCCTCCACAATCTCCTGGAAGAAACTCTCATCCATTCCCAAGGCGAAAGCAGCGGCTTCCTGGAGAGGGGCCGCAGCGCAGTAAGAAGTGAACTGGTGTATCCTACGGATTGCTTCAGTAACGGAAGGTGGAGCCACAACCCAACCTATCATCCAACCCGTTAGGCCAAAAGTCTTACCGAAACTTCCGGCCGTAATAGTTCGCTCAGCCATACCTGGCAAAGTAGCCAGCTGAATGTGCTCACCCTCAAAAACCAAATGCTCATAGACCACATCGTAGAGCACTAAGAGGTCATAGCGGATAGCCAACTCGGCTATGCTTTCCAGCTCCTCCCTGGAGAAAACCTTCCCCGTCGGATTATGAGGGCTATTGAGGATAATGAGGCGGGTGCGGTCTGAGACAGCCTTTTTTAACTCATCGGGGTCAAAATCCCAAAGTGGTGGCCTGAGAGAGACAAAAACAGGCCTACCCCCAGCCATGACCACATCCGGGGCGAAGCTATCGTAAAAAGGCTCAAAGATAATGACCTCATCCCCTGGGTTCACCACAGCGAGTATGGAAGCGATAATGCCCTCAGTCGCCCCGTGGGTTACAGTAACCTCTTGATATGGGTCCAGAGCCCAGCCGTAGAATTGGCGGTAATGATTAGCTATTGCCTGGCGAAGCTTAATCGCTCCGAAGCTTGGGGTATACTGATTAACCCCTCGGCATATAGCCTCTATTGCCGCATACTTGACCTCTTCCGGGCCTGGCAAATCGGGGAAGCCGGTAGATAAATCCAAGGGCTTAAACCTTTCCACCCATTCCCCCACTTCCACGAAAATCCCTGGCTCTATCTCATGAGGCCTATAAGACCACCACCTTGTCATCTCTCTACCTCCATAGCTTTTTGTTAATTAAAGCATGCCGGAGCGATTTTAACAAACCCCCTTAAGGTCCAAG
>CAYOIS010000040.1:0-9832 GCA_964404055.1 uncultured Anaerolineae bacterium
AGCAGGTCTTGCTTCCTTTGCTAATTGATGCTATAATAAAAGTGTACTCGGGGGTCGTCTAATGGGCAGGACAAGGGACTTTGGATCCCTCGGTCCAGGTTCGAATCCTGGCCCCCGAATTCAGCTGGGCATTGACCATAGGCCCAGTGTTTTTTATATTCAAAGGGAGGAACTTTAATGGATAAAAAGGCAAGAGCTAAGCTCTACATGGATTACCTCACCGCTGAAGGATACCGCCCCTACATAGACGAAGATGGCGATGTGGTCTTTAAAGCGGAGGGGCTAACATATATAATCATCGTTGATGCGAACGATGAGGAATACTTCCGCTTGGTCCTTCCCAACTTCTGGAGCATTGAGAGCGGTGAGGAATTGCTCCGCGCTCTTTATGCCGCTAATCACGCCACTCAGACTACTAAAGTGGCAAAAGTCTATGTCCGCGGTGACGGTAAAAATACGTGGGCGGCTATAGAGATGTTCATTAAACCACCGGAAAATTTTAAACTTGTTTTCAGCCGGGCCATGTCTGCCTTAAAAACCGCTGTTGACGATTTTGTGAGCATCATGCGAGAAACCGCTTAGTATAGAGGCTTTTCACCTGGCTGCAGGTTTTCATTGCTCTGGATGACTGTCAAGTAACTGTGCCGGTTAGGTTTACTGGCCAATCTTAAGCCTTGGAGCAAGCTCTTACCCTCCAATTCTCGGCTGGTGCTTTAAGCCCTGTCCATTTAAAGCTGATAGGCAAGAGAGGTAGGCCATGATGAAGTGCCCCCTAAGCCAAAGGGAGCTGGAAATCCTAAAGATGGCAGCCCTGGGAGCTACTAATGAGCAGATAGCCAGCAAATTGTACATAAGCACTAACACCGTTAAGGTCCACCTCCGCAACATCTTTGAAAAGCTTGGGGTACAATCCCGAACTGAGGCTGTTACGTTAGCCATAAAAGAAGGGTGGATTGAAGTTGGGGAAGTAAGCCTTAGGCCTCCGGAAATCCGGGTTGCCCCTTTTCCCTTGTGGAAGAAAGCATTCTTGTTCAGCGCTATGCTCATTGCTTCCATCCTGGTAGCCATACCTTGGATTTCGCCAATCCAAGCCAGAGGCTTTTCCTCTTTCCTGGCCGACGTTTCTTCCCCTTCTCGGCCTGCAGCTATGATGGCCTCAGGGCGCTGGCTCCTCAAAAGTTTCCTCCCCTCCCCACGCACCAGGATGGCCGTAAGCTCTTGGGGAGGGGCTATCATTATCATAGGAGGGGAAGTGGCTGGAACTGTTGACGGGAAAGTCCTTGCCTACTATCCTAACCAAAACAGGTGGGAAGAAAGAGCTCCTAAGCCCATCCCGGTAAGCAACATCGCCGCCGCATCCATAGAAGGCAAAATATACATCCCAGGGGGCTATACCCCCGAGGGCACTTTAACCGATGCTTTAGAAATCTACGACCCCGCTGCGGATGCTTGGACAAGGGGGGCTTCGCTCCCAATGCCTCTATGCGGCTACGCCATCGCCTCCTACCAAGGGAAAATTTACCTATTTGGCGGATGGGATGGGAAAAGGGCCACAAATAAAGCTTTCCTATACGACCCCAAAGCCGATAGTTGGGAAGAGCTCCCGCCTATGCTTATCCCGAGGGCTTTTGCTGCTGCCGCTGTCCTGAACGACCGCATCTACGTTGCCGGAGGAATCAATGGTTCACGGGAGTTGAAAGAACTGGAAGAATTTGACCCCAAAAAGAGGCTCTGGCAGAAGCGTTCCCCCATGATTCTAGGCAGAGCCGGGTTCGGGATGAGCTCCATTGGCCCTTGGATTTACGCTGTAGGAGGGGGGTGGAAGAATTACTTAACACACAATGAACGGTATGACCCCAAAGCCGACCTTTGGACGCCTTTTGATAGCCCAATCTTAGGGGAGTGGAGGAATTTGGGGGTTATAGCCATTGGCAATAAAATTTATGCCATAGGTGGAAAAAGCGGAGAGCCTTTGGCTTTAGTGGAGGAATATCAGGCCATTTTCACCATAATGCTCCCGCAAGTTCAGAGGTAAAGAGATGTTTGAAATCGTCTTCTTGGGGACATCGGCCTCGGCCCCTTCAGTGCAGAGGAATTTGCCGGCAGCGGTGGTCATTTACAACCAGTACCGTTTCCTAATTGACTGCGGGGAGGGAACCCAAAGGCAAATCCTGAAAAGTGGGCTCGGCTTCCGGCGCTTGAACAAAATCCTCCTCACTCACGGCCACCTTGACCACATCCTCGGCCTTGGAGGGCTGATATCAACTTTTGCCCGTTGGGAGGCGATAAACGAGGTTGAGATATACGCGGGGAAAATGGCCCTCCGCCGGGTCAAGCTCCTTATGAAGGTGGTCTTCATGGATGAAATTCCTCCCATAAACATCATCTACCATGAAATCGGACCGGGGGTTATCATGGAGGATGAAAAGTTCTCCCTCAGAGCTTTCAAGGTAATCCACAAAGGAGCTGATTCCTTCGGCTTCATCTTTGAAGAGAAGCCTAAGCGCCCATTCCTTGTGGAAAAAGCTGAGGCCCTCGGAGTACCCGCTGGCCCTGAGAGGCGTCGCCTTGTCCAAGGGGAGTCCATAACCCTGCCCAACGGCCGAATCGTTACCCCTGATGAGGTGTTAGGGCCTCCTGTCCCCGGGGCGAAGTTGGTCTTTGTGGGGGATGCCTCTTCCACCCGCAATCTCGCTGAGCCCGCCTACAAGGCCGACGCTTTGGTGATAGAAGCTACTTACCTTGACTCGGAAAAGGAGCTGGCCCGGCAGTACGGCCACATAACTGCCGCTCAAGCTGCACGCTTAGCCTTGGAAGCAGAAGTCCAGCACCTCTACCTAATCCACATATCTAGACGCTACAACTCAAACGAAGTCCTGGAAGAGGCTGCAGCGATTTTCCCCAACACCACTGTAGTGAACGACCTGGACAGGGTTGTGGTAAAGAAAGCAGAGGTAAACTGAGGTTAAAGCCGTGGAAGAGGAATTCATCGTTGTTTTCATAACTACAGGCTCTCTTGACGAAGCCCTGAAGATTGCCCGCGCTCTTGTTGAGGAAAAGCTTGCTGCTTGTGTCAACATCGTGCCCCAAGTTTTCTCCTTCTACTGGTGGGAAGGGAAGCTGCAGGAAGATAGAGAAGCTTTAATGATAGCCAAAACAACCGCTTCCGTTTTCCCCGCCTTAGAGGCCAAAGTGAGGGAACTTCACTCCTATACCGTCCCCGAAATCATAGCCCTACCGATAAAGGCCGGGCACAAGGCTTACTTGGATTGGGTTACCGGCTCGGTGCTAAGGTAAATGGCCATAGCTAAAGATAGGAAGCGGGTTTCGGCTTCGTCAGCTCTGGAATTTATGAGGATTGGGACTTTTGCCCCCACAACGTGGCCGGCCATCCTGGCCCGGGCGAAGTAGAGGATTCCTTTAGCCATTATGTTGCCTGCCTCTACATTGGGGACAATGAGGATATCGGCCTGGCCGGCCACGGGGGATTTTATCCCTTTAACCCTGGCCGAATGCTCCGAAATCGCCGTATCCAAAGCCATGGGGCCATCAACGATGGCCCCTTCTATCCAGCCCTGCTCGGCCATTTTGGCCAAAGCTAAGGCATCAATGGAGGCAGGGATTTTGGGGTGAACGGCCTCGGTAGCGGCCAATATAGCCACTTTGGGCATCTCTAAACCAAAGCGGTGGGCTACCTCTACCGCGTTTCGTATTATCTCCAGCTTCTGATAGACATCGGGGTAGGGGACAACGCCGCTATCGCTTATGTAAATGAGCTTGTGCATCCCCGGTATCTCAAATATCCCCACATGGGTCATCAAAGTTTTGTCCCTTAGGCCTATTTCCCTATTGAGGGCTACGGATAAAAGTTCGGCCGTTTTGAGCTGCCCTTTTATCACGATATCGGCTTTTCCTTCCCTGGCCAGAAGGACAACGGTTCTGGCCGCTTTAGTGGGCTCAGGTTCGTGGATTACTTCAAAATCGGCCAAAGATACGCCTTCTTGCCTAGCGATGGCTTCAATGGCATGGGCATCCCCAACTAAATAGCCGGAGATTTCAAAGCCAGCTCTGCGGGCTTCCTCAAAAGAGAGGAGGACTTCCGGGTCATGTGCTGCTGCAACAGCTACTCGCTTTGGCCCTCTGTTACGGGCCAGTTCAATCATCTGGGCAAAGCTCTCAACGGCCATACCTCCTCCCGCTTAGGGGAACATTACTACTTTCCCCACGTCCCTTTCCGGCGAAGTCAGCAAGCGGAAGCCTTCTTCAAAGTTGTCCAAAGGTATCTTGTGGGTGATTATAGGTGAAGGGTCAAGCTTGCCCGATTTAAGTAGTTCGGCCATTTGATACCAAGTTTCCCACATGAGCCGGCCGTTTATCCCGATTACGTGTGCGCCTTTGAAGATGAGGGCGTTAGCCCAATCCAGATAAATCTTATCCGAAGGTATGCCGAAAGCAGTAAACCTTCCTCCTTTGCGTAACACAGCAAACCCTTGCTCTAAGGCTTGCTGGCTTCCGGCCATCTCCAGGACTACATCCACCCCAACACCTTCGGTCTTTTCCAGAATTATTTTAACCGGGTCTTGCCCTTCGGCAATATTTATGGAGAAATCAGCTCCCATCTTCCGGCCAATTTCCAGGCGGGAGCGATGCTTACCTACTTGGAAGATTGTGCCCGCCCCTGCAGCTTTAGCCACTGCTACAGCATTGTTTCCGGCCGGCCCATCGCCAAAAACTGCTACCGTTTTACCTGAAATCGGCTCAGCCAGAACGGCGTAAACAGCATTCCCCAGAGGCTCTTGGATGGAAGCTATGGCTGGGTCCAAGTTAGGGTCATTCTTCCAAGCGCATATCTCAGGTATAACCACATATTCGGCGAAGGAGCCATTGGTATCAACCCCTAGGATTTTGAGGTTTTGGCAGATATGGGGTTGCCCTTTGCGACAAATTGGGCAAGTGTAATCGGGGATGTGGCTTTCGGCGGAGATGAAATCCCCTACTTTGATGCTTTTGACTTCTTTGCCTACTTCCACCACTTCCCCGCAGAACTCGTGGCCTATGATTAGAGGTGTTTTTATGCGGCTTTGAGCCCAGGCGTCCCACTTGTATATGTGCACATCGGTTCCACAGATGGATGTAGCCCGCACCTTTACCAGGATTTCGTTCGGGCCTGGATGAGGTATATCAACTAAATCCATTTCCAAGCCAGGGCCTGGCTTCTTCTTGAGGACAGCTTTCATCTTCTCGGCCATTGTTTTCCTCCCCCTTGAGGATTAAAAAACCCGGTTCCCTTAGAGGAAACCGGGCTTTTTAGCGAGAGCATGTTGTGCATGTAGTGGCGGTGCACCCTGAGCAAGGGTTACCTCCTATAGTTCTTGTTGTGCCGCCCTCACCACGGCTTACAGCCGCAAAAAGGGAAATGGCCTTTTCGGTTTCAGTGCTCCCACAGTAAGGGCAAGTGGCAGGTTCGTTGGCTTTGCTTATAGGCCGCAAAACCTCAAAGGTCTTACCACAACTCCCACACCTATACTCGTATATCGGCATATCCTCCCCCCAATCCGATTTTACAGCCTAATTTTAACACAGCTCTTTTCTTCTCGCAAGGGGTTGAAGCACTTGCTCTTTTCCTATTCGGTCTGAGCGCCCAGGCTCACACGGAGCAAGATGTAGCCAAACACTGCGGACGCCACTGTACCAATCAGGATACCAAGTCGCTCCAACCCCAGATAGTCTACACCGCTCTGTTCAAATGCCAGTGATGCGATGAACAGGCTCATGGTGAAGCCGATGCCGCACAATAGTGCGACGCCGGGAATATGCCGCCAGGTAACGCCTTCGGGAAGCGAGGCCAATCGTAGACGTACACTAATCCAGCACAGCATACTGACCCCAATCAGATTGCCGAAGAACAACCCAGTTGCGATGCCGAGCGGAACGGGATGAAACACTTTAGCGATTGATAGCCCCTTGAGCGGGACGCCAGCGTTGGCAAAGGCAAAGACTGGCAAAACACCGAACGCAACCCACGGATGCAGAGCGTGTTCAAGGCGATGCAGAAGCGACTTTTGCTCGTCTGACGCCGAGCCAGGGCCAGGTTCACGCAGCGGGATGAACATCGCCAACACGACCCCGGCAAGCGTCGCGTGTACGCCGGACTTTAGGACCGCAATCCATAATGCCAAACCGAGCAAGACATAGGCGGCAGGTCTCGTCACACCCAGGCGATTGAGACAAGCAAGGCCTAAGATTAGCAAAGCCGCAATTAAGAGGGCAAGCTTGGACAGTTCGGCTGTGTAGAATAAAGCAATCACCGCGATCGCTCCGAGGTCATCAAAGATGGCAATACTCAAAAGGAACGCCTTCATACCGTCAGGAACACGCCTGCCTAAAAGTGAAAGGACCCCAAGCGCAAAGGCAATGTCGGTGGAGGCTGGAATTGCCCACCCCCTCATTGCCACGGCATCTCTGTGGTTGAATGCCACATATATAACCGCAGGCACCAGCATGCCGCCCGCGGCGGCGAAGGCCGGCAAAGTTGCCCGTTGCAAGCTGGAAAGATGCCCTTCAACCACCTCACGTTTGAGTTCCATGCCGACAAGGAAAAAGAACACTGCCATCAAGCCCTCATTTATCCAAAGTAGCAGGGGCTTGGCGATGCTGAACGTGCCGACCCTAACCTCAATAGGGAGAGCCAGTAATGCATTATAGGCAGCCGCAAGGGGCGAGTTAGCGATAATCAATGCCAACGCGGCTGCAATCATAAGAATTAACCCGCCCGCAGCTTCAAGGCGAAAGAACTCCTGGAGCGGTTTCATCGCGCTATTGAGCGAGGCCTCTATAGACGAATTCACAATGCCGCATAACTTGAAATTTAGCCAGGGAGTCTTTTTCCTTCCCACCTCCTTCCTCCGGCCGGGAAAGGTCACGCATAAGTTTTAAGCTAACCCCAGTTCACGCATCCTTTCAGGCTTGAGGGCGCCTTCTTCGGTCCAATCCCGGACTGCGTAGTAATCCGCAAGGAGCTTTTCCATGTCGGGGACAGCTCCCTGCGCCCCTCCATCGGGAAGGGGGCGGAGAAGGAGGGATGGGAGGCGATCGTCTTCCCGCTTCACCCCCATTTTTACGTTGAAAGCCCGCTTGAGGTCAAATATGTCCCTGCCTATCTTCAAAAGGTCATCAATGCTTATATCCCACCCTGTGGCTTCCTTAAGGAGCCTGGCAATTCTTTCCGGACCAGGGCTGCAGAATTGGCACATTATCATGGAATTGTATAGGGCACGCCAATCTTGGATGCGAGCTACCATCCAAGCCTTCTCCTCAACGCTGAAGCGGTCCCCTGGCACTATCCCGATTTCAGGGATAGCACTCCCAGAGTCCACAGCATAGGGGTCACCCTGCATGTGACAGGCCCCACGAGGTGATGTGGCATAGGCCAGAGCGCTCCCGAAGAAAGCCCGCGGCTCATGCATCGGTATTTCCAAACCCTTAACGTGAGCTGCCTCTTCGGGGAGCCCAAACCGCTCTCCAACGGCTCTTGTCCCTTCAGCCAGGATTGCCCCAAAGCCTTCTTTCCGAGAGATTAGCTCTATAAGCCTAATGGCTCCTTCTGGGTCGCCCCATTTGAGCGCAAAGCCCACTTCCTTCTCGCTTATGACCCCCCGGTCAAAAAGGTGATAGGCAAAGGCTATGGTTACACCAACGGAAATAGTGTCAAGCCCAAGGGAGTTGCACAGGTAATTGGCATAAGATACGGCAGCCAAGTCATCAATCATCAATAAGGTTCCGAGCGCGCAAAGGGTTTCGTATTCAGGCCCTTCTGTGACCGGGAGCTTGTATTGGCCTTCTTTAACTTCAATGACCCGACCGCAGGCTATAGGGCAGCCGTAGCAAGCGCTGGTCTTAACCAGGATAGTTTCGGCCATGGTGGCACCGCTGAGCTTGCTGGCCCCTTCAAAGTAGCCTTTGGTGAAGTATTTTATTGGGACATCGCCAAATTCGTGGCCCAGGTCCATCCAGAAGGCTGTTCCTCCGGAGTGGAAGAGTTGGGCAGTGAAATCTTCTCGGACCCAATCTCTGGCTTCCCTGGCTACTTCGTTAAAGGCCGCCTCGTTGTGCAGGGGGATGGCCCCCGAGCCTTTCACAGCGATGGCTTTTAGGTTCTTTGAGCCCATGACTGCTCCTGGGCCGCCGCGGGCAGCCGCTCTGGCATTATCGTTAATTATGGCGGCCATTTTCACCAGGTTTTCTCCAGCTGGGCCGATGCAGGCTATTCGGGCTCTGGTTTCCCCAATTTCTTCTTTTATGGCCTCTTGGGTCTTATATGTATCCAATCCCCAGAGGTGGGAAGCAGGTCTTACCTCCACTTTACCATCGTTAATCCAGAGGTACACAGGCTCGGGTGAGCGGCCGCGGATTAGGATTCCATCAAAGCCTGCGAAGCGCAATTCCGGCCCGAAGAATCCGCCAGCATTGCTTTCACCCCATATTCCTGTGAGCGGGGAAAGGAAGCAAGCGGTGTAACGCCCACAGGAAGGGGCCCTTGTCCCTACCAAGGGTCCGGTAGTGAAGAAAAGGACGTTATCGGGGCCTAAGGGGTCAGTGGAAGGGGAAATGAGGTCATAGAGATAACGGCAGGCAAGCCCTCCCCCTCCTAAGAATCGGGAGGCATATCCTTCACTCAAAGGCTCTACTTCCCACTGCCCTCGGGTGAGGTCTACCACAAGTATTTTGCCTAAGTATCCTCCAGGCATTTTTATCCCTCCGTTATCATCTCCAAGAAGGCCTGTATTCTGGTGGCGATGGGGCCAAGGCTTCCGGGTTGTTCTACTTCTACCATGAGGATTGGAACCTTTTTCTCTTGGAAGAAAGTCTGCATGAGCGGAAATTCCCAGCCCCACGGGTCGCAGAATTTCTGACGTACTAAGATTAATCCCTGGGCTTTGGCTAGGCGAGTTTTCTCCAGTAAGCTTTGGGAGTAAGCACCAGGCTTGAGGAATTTGCAAGGGCAAATTGGCCTTTCAAGTAGGCGTCTAGCTATGGCCTCAAGAGGCGGAGCAGCCTCATCGGCGATGGTTTGGAAGTAACGAGTGCCGTTGCAGAAGTCATCATCTACAATTTTGCCCCCGCTTTCTTCTATGAAATCAACTAAATCAAGGTCATCAAGGGTTGAGCCTGCCAGCACTATCCGGACTTTTCCAGAGCTCTCTTCCTCCTCAAACTCCAAACTTTCCAGAAAACTTATTGCCTCTCCTACAGGCATGGTAAGGGCCTTGTTTACAAGGCTGAAGAAATGAGAAGCCCGCATTTTCTCCCGCTTTGAGGCCAGGTTTTGCAGGAGAATGCGCCTCCTGTTGGCAATCTTTACGGCCTCTTTCAAGGCTTCTTCCCCGATGGGAAAGCCTGTTAAGGCTTCCAAACGGCCCTTTAACCTTTCCAATTCGGCTATAGTGTAAGGGAGAGCTTGCTCCGAGCTCAGTACGGTGGGTAAATTGAAGGTTTCCACTATCTTATGGGGGCAAGCTTGGGGCCATATATCGGCAAGGCATTGCATTGTATCGCAGGTGTGGGTGAAAATCGCCCCCTCAAGGGGGTTTAGCTCCCCCTTGATGCCACGGTGGAGGCAAGCTCTGGCTAAGTAACAGGTATAGCTCTGAAGGTGGGTTTGGGATAGTGAAGCATCGGTTGCGCCAGGGAGTATACGGATGGGGTTAAACCCTGCAGCGATGAGCAATTCCTCAGGTACGTAGGAGCAAAAGTAACCGATGGTTTTTTGAGGGAACTCAAAGGACATATGGCTCTACTCCGGAATTTTTCCCGATGTTTTGGCGCAAAGCTA
>CAYOIS010000040.1:9932-13175 GCA_964404055.1 uncultured Anaerolineae bacterium
CAAAGCTAAATTACGGCCCTCTCCAAAAGGCCGTCTATTTGGGCCACAATCTCCTGGTCGGTGAAGTGAAGGGCAGTAATGGCATGTGAAGGACAGGTAGCAGCACAGGTTCCACAACCTTGGCAAAGGGCAGGGTTGACTTCAGCTTTGCCCCGGAGGTTACGAGTTATGGCCGAATAGGGGCAAGCTAATATGCATTCGCCGCAGCCCACGCAAGCTTCTTCGTTCACTACGGCGACGGTGGGCGAGATTACGACTTCGCCCAAGTTGAATAGTTTCACTACTTCCATGGCCGCAGCTTCGGCATGGGCGACGGTATCGGGGATATCGCGAGGGCCTTGGCAAGCGCCAGCCAGGAAAACTCCAGCGGTTGCCGTCTCTACTGGCCTAAGTTTGGGATGGGCCTCGGCAAACCAGCCATCGGGGGTCCGACCAAGCCGGAAGAGAGCGGCTACTCTGTCGGCATCGGGCTGCGGTTCTATAGCCGTGGCCAGGATTACCAAATCCACATCCACGAATACCAGCTTGCCCAGGTTGGCATCCTCACCTTTAACCCGTAGCTTACCGTTGGGCAAGACCTCAACTTCAGCTCCCCGGCCTCGGACGAAAATCACCCCCTCTTCCTGGACACGCTCGTAGAATTCCTCGTAGGCCTTCCCGAAAGCGCGCATGTCCATGTAGAATTCGTAGACTTCAGCACCTGTTTTCTCGCGCACTTGGTGGGCATGCTTTAGGGAGTACATGCAGCATATGCGGGAACAGTAGGGGTGGGCATTGACATCCCTGCTTCCCACGCAGTGGATTATAGCCACGCGCTCTGGCTTCTTCCCCTCGGCCGTCAGTATCTCCCCACCAGTGGGGCCACCAGCGCTTACAAGCCTTTCAAATTGCAAGCTTGTGATGATGTTAGGGGAAAGGCCATAGGAATACTGAGGGAGTTTGCGGGGGTCCCACATGGCGAAGCCCGTTGCCACCACGATTGCCCCCACTTTGAGTTCCAGGATTTGGTCCTGCTGCTCGTAGTCAATGGCCCCAGCAGGGCAAAGCTTCTCGCAAGCTCGGCACCGGCCTTTGGTGAACCAGAGGCAGTTTTCCCGGTCAATCACCGGCACGTTAGGGATGGCTTGGGCGAAGGGGCGATAGATAGCCTTGCGCTTACCCATCCCAACTTCAAAGCCGGTATCAACAACTTTGACTGGACACTTCTCCTGGCAAATACCGCAGCCTGTGCAAACTTCTTCCCGCACGGACCTGGCTTTCTTCCGAACCCGGACCGTGAAATTACCGATATAGCCAGATACATCTTCCACTTCGCTGTAGGTTAGGAGGGTGATGTTGGGATGCCGACCGGCATCCATCATTTTGGGGCCGAGGATTCAGGTACTACAGTCCAGGGTGGGGAAGGTTTTATCAAGCTGAGCCATGTGGCCGCCGATGGATGGTTCCCTTTCCACAAGGTAGACCGGATAGCCGGCATCGGCTATGGAGAGGGCAGCTTGGATTCCGGCGATTCCCCCGCCAACAACCAGGGCTGCCTTTGTTACTGGCTCACGGCGAGGCTCAAGGGGCTGGTGGAAAGCGACCCGCATTACGGCGGCTTGCACAAGCCTTTTAGCCTTCTCGGTAGCCTCTTTTCGGTCCTTAGTTACCCAAGAGACGTGCTCTCGGATGTTGGCCATTTCAAAGTAATAGGGGTTGAGGCCTGCTCCCTCCAGAACCCGCTGGAAAGTCAATTCATGCATCCTGGGGGTGCAAGAGGCCACCACAACCCGATTTAGCCCCAGGTTGCGGATGTCCTCCTCTATCATCTTCTGGCCAGGCTCAGAGCACATATACTTGTAGACCCGGGCAACGACAACACCGGGGAGCTTGGAAGCCATCTCCGCCACAGCATTCGTATCCACCGTCGCCGAGATATTGACGCCACACTCACAGATGTAAACGCCGATTCGGGGTTGCTCCATAGCGACACTCCTGTTTTAAGGATTAACCGCAAAGAGCGCAGAAGTTTTTAGATTTTCTTCGCGCTTTGCGGTTGCACTCATCAAACATCTGCGGCCTGGATGGACTGCCAGAGCAATTCCACCACATCCATGACCCGAACGCGGATGCGGTTCTGCCGCGCCGCCTCCTGCAGCGTCCGCTTGCACTGCTGGCACGCAGAAGCGAGGATGTCGGCCCCGGTGGCCTGTACCTGGGCCAGCCGTTTCGCAGCGACGCCCATTGTGATGCTGGGATCAACCATCTCCACATCGCCACCTCCGCCACAGCAGAGGGCACTCTGGCGGGCCATAGACATCTCCCGGAACTCCAGCCCCGGAATCCGGAGCAGCACTTCGCGGGGCGGGTCGTATACGCCGCTTTTGCGTCCCAGGTCGCAGGGATCATGATAGGTCACTACCCCCTCCACCGGCCCCAATCGCAGAGCATCCCAGGTGACCCGCTCGACCAGGAACTCTGTGGCATGCTGGAAGTGGAGCCCCCTCACATCGGCAAACTCCGGATACAGGTGAGACCAGGCATAGTAACAGGAAGGGCAGGTGAAAATGACCAGTTTGGCTCCCACCCTTCGTACCTGTTCCAGGTTGTGCCGGACAATTTCCGCCATCTGTTCCCGCATTCCAGCCACGTAGAGGGGATACCCGCAGCACCACTCCTCCCCGCCCAAGGTGGTGAACTCCACTTCCGCCCGTTCCAGCACCTTCACCAAAGCCTGAGGAATGGAGTACACGCGGGGGTAAAACGAGCCCACACAACCCACAAAATAGACGACCTCCGCCGTCCGCCGCAGGGGATTGACCCCCACTGGCGGGTTGGGCAGATTCTGGCTCCAAACCAGACGGTTGGCGTTATCGTCCCCGGAAATGTTGTACTGGCTGGTGACCGTCTGGCTTACCCTTAACAATAGGTCGGGAACTTCCAGCCCTTGGCGGTAGACGTACTCCCTGAGGGCCACCATCGTGTCCGTGATCTGGATGCCCCGCGGGCAGCGCACCTGGCAGGACTTGCAGACTGTGCAGAGCCAGAAGGTACGGCTGGTCAATACCTCCCTGGTCAGTCCCAACTGGACCATCCGCCACAACTGACGCGGGGTATAGTCCATCGCGTAGGCGGTGGGGCAGGAAGCGGAGCATGTCCCGCACTGAATGCAGGAGAGGATTTTCTCCCAGCGACCGGGGGTCACCTGCTGAGCCAAGCTCCGGTCCAATTGGCCAAGGTCCAAAGCTTCAAGAGCAGCTGTCA
>CAYOIS010000041.1:0-13142 GCA_964404055.1 uncultured Anaerolineae bacterium
CTGGGAAGGGGCTGCATCCCTTCCACCTCCAGTTTTTAATCAAGGTCGGCCTATGCTGCCATCTGGCTAAAGGCGCAGTGGAGTTGCAGAAATTTGTTTTTGGGGAACAACCCCACAGCCCTACTAAGGGGATAAATCTTCCTTGGCCCCCAGGCGTGGCGCAGTGATCAAGCTGCCTAAGCTGGCTCAAACTGGCTATTGTAAAGTTCGGCGTAAAAGCCCCCGCGGGCCATAAGCTCTTCGTGGGTCCCTTGCTCTACTATGCTCCCATCCCGCACAACTAAGATTAGGTCAGCGTTTCGGATGGTTGATAGGCGGTGTGCTATTATGAAAGTCGTCCGGCCACGCATGAAGGAATCCAGCGCTTCTTTGATTAAAAGCTCGGTATGGGTATCAACGGAGCTGGTTGCTTCATCAAGGATTAGCATGGGAGGGTTGGCCAAAATGGCTCTGGCAATGGTCAAAAGCTGCTTTTGCCCCTGGGAGAGGTTGGTCATCTCCTCATTGATTACCGTGCGGTAACCTTCCGGGAGTGAACGGATAAATCGGTCAATGTGGGCCAGCCGGGCTGCTTCTACAACCTCTTCATCGGTAGCTCCATCCCGCCCATAGCGGATGTTATCCATAACGGTGCCATTGAATAGCCATGTGTCCTGAAGCACCATTCCGAAAAGCCGCCTGAGGTCAGAGCGGGCAAACTCCCGGATATCATGCCCATCTATGAGGATAGCACCTTCGTCTACGTCGTAGAAACGCATGAGGAGTTTAACCAAGGTTGTTTTTCCCGCCCCAGTAGGACCAACTATGGCTATCTTCTGGCCAGGTTGGATTCGGGCAGAGAAACCTTTTATTACAGGCTTGCCCGGAATGTAACTGAAATGAACATTACGGAACTCCACCTCTCCCCTAACTTCCTCCAGCCGGACCGGATGTTCGGGGTCTGGGCTCTCTTCCTCTTCGGCAAAGAATTCAAAGACTCGCTCGGCTGCAGCCAAGGTTTGCTGTAGAATGTTGGAAATATTGGCCAGCAAGGTAATGGGTTGGGTAAAAGAGCGGATGTATTGGATGAAAGCTTGGATATCGCCGATGGCAATGCGGCCATGGACCGCAAGGTATCCGCCCAGTATGACCACAGCCACATAGCCCAAGTTTCCTATGAATCCCATGACCGGCATCATTATTCCGGAAAGGAACTGGGCTTTCCAGGAGACGTTGTAAAGTTGCTGATTGTAGTGATTGAATTGGCTTATGCTCTTCTCCTCACCGTTGAAGGCTTTTATCACTTCATGTCCCCCGAAAGCTTCTTCTACATAGCTATTCACTCGGCCAAGGTGCGCTTGTTGCTGAGCAAAGAGCCGCTGGGAACGGCTGATTATGAACATCACCACCCCGCTGGATAGCGGAATTATGAGCAGAGCAACCAAGGTCATTTGCCAAGAGATGGAAAACATCATGGCTAACATCCCTAACACTGTCACGAAGGAGGTGATAATCTGGGTCAAGTTCTGGTTCAGGGTTTGGTTGATGGTATCAACATCGTTGGTCAAGCGGGAGAGAATTTCGCCGTGCTGTGTCCCGTCAAGGTAGCGGAAAGGGAGTCGCTGGATTTTGGCCATAATTTCCTGACGAAGCCTGTAAGTCACCTTTATTGCCACATTGGTCATAAGCCAGCCCTGAGCATAGCCCAAGCCGGCGGAAAGGAGGTAAAGCCCAAGCACGGACAGGAGTATTCTTCCAATAGCGGCAAAGTCAACCTGTCCTGTTCCCATTAGCTGGGCGATGAGGCCCTCAAAAAGCTTTGTAGTAGCCGAACCGAGTATTTTAGGGCCGAATATAGAGAAAGCAGTGGAAGCCCCGGCTAAGAGGAAAACGATGAGGACGGTGATGCGGTATGGGCTTAGGTAAGCGATGAGCTTGCGGGCCGCCCCAATGAAATCCTTTGGCTTTTCCACCGGACCAAATCGCATATGACCTGGGCCTCCTCCCATTGGCCCATGGCTGAAGGGGCTTCGCACTCCAGAGACAAGAGGGCCAGAAGGGCGGGTTGTTCTCATATCCTTACCTCCTCAAGCTTAAGCTGCGATAACGCAATATCCCGGTAAATCTCGCATCTCTCCATAAGCTCCTCATGGGTTCCCTGTGCGATAAGCTGACCCTCATCCAGCACCAGGATACGGTCGGCATCTTTTATAGTAGCAACCCTCTGGGATACGATGATTATAGTGCTTCCCCTGAGGTAATCCCGAAGGGCCCGCCGCAACCTGAGGTCGGTCTGATAATCCAGCGAGGAAAAGCAATCGTCAAAGATGTAGATTGAAGCCCGTTTAACCAAAGCGCGGGCAATGGTCAAGCGCTGGCGTTGCCCACCGGAGAAATTAACCCCTCCCTGAGCGACCGGCAGGTTAAATCCGTGGGGATTGGAGAGGATGAAATCCATGGCCTGAGCCACTTCCAGAGCTTGATGCAATCGCTCCCTCGGGGCCTCCTCATCGGCAAAACGCAGGTTGGATTCAACCGTCCCGCTGAAGAGGTTGGCATGCTGCGGCACGTAACCGATTTGGGCCCTCAAATCTTTAAGGCGGACTTGCCTGATGTCCACCCCGCCTATGCGTATTTCCCCCTCGGTCGGGTCGTAGAAGCGGAGGATGAGGTTTATAAGCGTGGATTTCCCTGAGCCCGTGGTTCCGATTATTCCTACGGTTTCGCCAGGCTGGATGGTAAAGTTAATATCGCGGAGCACATACTCTTCAGCATTCGGGTAGCGGAAAGATACGTGGCAAAACTCTATTGTAGGCCTGAAGGGATAAGGCAGTGGAATGGGTTTTTCGGGGTCTTTTACAATTGGCTCTATTTCCAAAACCTCAGCTATGCGGTTGGCAGCTACATCGGCTCTTGGGACCATTATGGAAAGCATGGAAAGCATCATGAAGGAGAAAAAGACTTGCATGGCATACTGGAGGAAAGCCATCATATCCCCAATCCTTATAGTAGACTGGGCTACTTGATGCGCTCCAACCCAGATTATGAGGATTGAAATGCCGTTCAACAAGAACATGGTCAGAGGCATCATCATTACAAAGACGCGGTTAACGTAGAGGGCCGTTTGAGTTAGTTCCCGATTGGCTTGGTCAAATCGCTCCTCTTCGTACTTTTGCCGATTGAAAGCCCTGACCACCATGGCGCCGGCTAAATTTTCCCTGGCAATTCTATTTAGCTGGTCCAGGAGTTCTTGGATTAACTTAAACTTGGGGACAGCGAGCCTAAAGCCAAGGGCCACCAAACCTATGAGAATTCCAACCCCAAGGCCCAGTACCCACCACATGGATGGACTCTTGCTAATGGCTCGCACCACAGCTCCTATCCCTATGATGGGGGCATAGAAAGCCATGCGCATTAGAAACACCGATACTGTCTGAATTTGGGTTATATCGTTAGTGACCCTGGTTATGAGGGAAGCGGTGGAAAAGCGGTCCATTTCGGCTCCGTAGAAGCTCATAACCTTTTCAAAGAAGAGGCGCCTTAAATCGCGTGCCAAGCCTGCCGCTACTCTTGCGGCCAGGAAGCCAACGGTTATGGTTATGGCTGCAGCGAGCAAAGCTATGAGAAGCATCTGCCCACCCGTTCGGAGTATGTAGGAGTTTTGGAGCCGGCTTACATCCATTCCCATTGCTTCGTATTCGGCCTTTATAGCTCTGGCCGCCGCTTGAACTAAAGCTTTTTCCCCTCCCAAGGCTTCAAACCTTCGGTCCACGGCCTCAATTAAGCGCTTCCGCTGTTCAAAAGGCAAGCGCCCGATAAGGGCAAAGAGGTCAATCCCCGCAGGAAGCTTGGACAAATCCAAGCCAAGGCCCGGCATAAGCATTCGTGCCTGTTCAGGATGAGTTTGGGCCTGCTCTATCCCTTGGACCAAAACAATAGCCCTGGCTATAGCCAGCTGGAGCCGCTCAAGAGTAGCGGCATCGGTAGTCTTAAGCACATAAATCGGACCTTGAGCCAAGGCTGGGTAACTATTGAGATAGGCCTCGTAGTTCGGCGAAGTTTGGTCCACAAGCGAGTACAAATCCTTAACTTCAGCCTTCTCCTCCTCGGTTAAGAAGAGGTAAAGGCGGTCCATAGTGGATTGACGCAATGCTTCTGGTATAGCTCTCTCCACCCCTCCTTGTTGGATTCCAACATTGACGATGCGGGACATGTAATCAGGGAGAGCCAAATCGGCATTGGCTTGGATGAAAAGGAGAACGACGATGAGCAAGATATGGGGGTAGAAAGGCTTGGCGTGTTTGAGAAGCTTAAGCATCTATTACCTCCTTTTTAGCCGAGCATCTGATTCCTTTTACTGGATTGCGGCAACGAAAACCTGAAAGCCTTGGCTGAGGCCTCGTCCAGGGAATTTATTTTGGTATTACCCTGCCAGTGTAACCATCTACAATCACCACTTGCCCATCCTTTAGGTTTGACGTAGCTCCTTTTACCCCTGTTACGGCCGGGATATTGTACTCCCTGGCAACTACAGCCCCATGGGAAAGTTGCCCACCAACTTCCATTACCAGCCCCTTTATCTTGCCGAAAACTACCGTCCAACCAGGGTCTATTGCCCTAACTACTAAGATATCGCCCGGCTGAACTTTATCCAGTCCGGCAGGGGTTAAAACAACCTTAGCCGGCCCCGAAGCTACCCCTGGGCTTACTGGTATCCCCTCCCATGCTGCTTTTTCCATTAAGGGCTTATCCCCCTGAAGGAAGAGGGGGTAAACTGCTGCTGGGTCTGCTCTTTCTATTTCTCTGAAGACAATGCGCCGAGCTTGGGCCAGAGGTACAGGGATTGGTTTACCAAGGCAAGCCTCGCTAAGCTCTTCCCACGTTAGGAAGAAGACGAGGGAACCATCGGTAAGCTTGCCTTGATTCTCCAATGCTTTGCCGATTTTCAAGGCTGTTTGGCGCATAAAGGCCAGGATTTCCTGCCAATAGAAACGTTGCTCTTCCCTCAAGAGGGCATAAGGTTTGGCCAAAGTCAAGAACAAAGCCAGAAGAACTCTCCTGAAGTGGTCACGGAAAACCAGTGGCTTGGCACTTACACTTTCGCGCTTGGGTTCAAGGGAAGAGGCTATTCTGAGCACTTGCTCAGGCTCCTCGGCAAAAGTGGGCCGGTAAACGTCCAGGGAGAAAGAGCGGTGCCCGTGGACTCTGAGGAAATCCCCCAATGCCCTTTCCCGATCCGGGCTGTTAAGCACTTCCTGAAGGGCTTGACCCATATCGGCCGTTTTCGTGCTCAAGTTAGAAAGAAGCTCCGAAGCGACTTTGGTGGCTTCCCGCGGCTTCAGCCAAAAGCTAAGGAAAAGCTTGAGGAGGCCATAGCTTATGTCAGCCCAAGTAAGGCTCCAGCGGTGAATGGAAAGGAGCTTGCGGTTCAGTGCCTGCGCTTTTTCCATAAGAGACCACAATTCGGCAAGGTTATCGGTGGAATCCAAAGCTGAGCGTAAAGATTGCAGTTTGGCCTGATGGAGCGAAGTGTAGCGTTTCCAAACCAAGTAGTTCAATGGTGACCAGTTCAGGGGATCGCGAAGGAAGTGGCACAGCAGGGAAATCGGGAAAAGGAGGGGTAAGGAGATTGCTCTGCGCAGCCCAGCGTTTCCATTGGGGAAGTAACCCCTTGCCCCTTCCGGCAGTAAGAAATCGGGGAAAGGCCTGTAAATCCTCTGGAAAATGGCCAAGTTAACGTAAGGCCTCCCGAAATAAAGGCGCGTTGCCCGCAGCTTTTCCGCATCCCGAAAGCCCATGTAGCGCAAAGGGTCACGGAAGGCCAGCTCCTCAACTAATGGCTTTATGATGCTCCAACCAAGCGGAGATAAGGGCTCGGAAAACCGCTCATTGAAGAAACCGCTGGTCCAGATTTCTTCCCCTCCAGGCTCGGTGAAGAAAAGCCAAGCCTTCCGGCGGAGTGTCACTTCAACGGTAAGCGGTCTTGTCTGGAGCAATAAAAGCTCGCCTCCTCTGTAACACCACTCTACATCCTGAGGGGAACCGAACGTTTCCTCAAGGGCTAAGGCCATTTCTGCAATTGCTTTAACTTCCTGGGCTGAGAGGATTTTCCCCCCTTGTGGTTCCTCCCCCTTTCTGAACTGGTAGCGCTCCGGCTGAGCTTCCCCACTTACCAGCGCTTCCCCAAGGCCCTCCACTGCTTCTACCACCACTATCTCTTCCCCCGTGACAGGGTCACGGGTAAAGGCTACTCCTGCTTTCTCGGCCGGGACCATCAACTGGATGAGAACAGCCATTTCCCCAACTGGTAAATTATGGAAAGAGCGGTAGCTCAGGGCCTGGGGATTATTTAGAGAAGCAAGGCAATTTGCGATTGCTTCTTCCAAGCGTTCGGGAGGGACGTTTAGGAAAGTAGAAGCCTGGCCGGCGAATGAAAAAGAGCTGGAATCCTCCACAGTAGCGGACGAACGTACGGCCAATCGGCCTGGGGGCAAGCTTTGGAGGTGCTTTTTTACCTCTTCCCTGAGCTGTGGCAATTCCCTGCTTTCCCTTAAAAGCTGGGAAGCAAAAGTGGTAAGGCAAAAGCCTGGTGGGACAGGAAAACCATCCCTCAAAGCCCTGGCAAGGTTAGAAGCCTTGAACCCCACCAAGGAGGGGTCCAAGCATCTCGGGTCCTCCAAGCTTAAAACCAAAGGCTTTTCCATCGTAACAAAAAATTAGCCCCTAAGGCCTTAGCCTTCGGGGCACAGATGTTAATTTCAGGCTTAATTTAAGCGGCCGCTTTTGCCACGTAAGAATTAAACAACTTCATCAGGCGAGACTTGCGCCTGGCGGCATTGTTTTTGTGGATGACGCCTTTCTCGGCTGCTTTGTCCAGGGCACTTATAGCGAGCCTCAGCGCTTCCTTAGCTTCTTCAATTTTCCCTTCGGCTAAGAGCTTGCGCACCTTCTTGACGAAAGTGCGGGCCCTGGAGCGATAGTACATGTTCCTAAGGCGCCTTTTTTGAGATTTTCTCAGCTCCTTCTCTGCCGATTTAGTGTTAGGCAACGCTCACCTCCTAAGCAAAGATTTTTTCTCAAGTTTTTATAATACACCATTTTGCCGAGCTTGTCCAATTAGGCCCTCTTTGCGGCGTGTCCCAGGGCCGTGAGTATACTCATTCTCCCGCCCTCGTTTGCTGATAGCCCGCTAATGACACACCCCTATAGCAGAGGGTTAGGAGAAAGTCAAACAAGGGTGCCCGATTTGACCCCCGAGGCCTAAGCGTGGATAATTTTATTGAGAAGCCAAAAGGAGTAGAAAATGAAGCCATCAATCATAGCGATAGATGGACCAGCGGCTGCGGGGAAAAGCACTTTGGGCGAAAGGCTCGCTCGGGAGCTCGGTTACACCTACTTTGATACCGGGGTCATGTACAGAGCAATAACTTGGATTGCCCTCAAACGAGGGATACCAGTGGAGGATGAAGAAGCTGTTACCGCCCTTGCCTTTTCCCTCCATATTGAGGTCACAACACCTACTGTTCAGGATGGAAGGCAATGCTCTGTTTTCGTGGATGGGGAAGATGTAACCTGGGATATCAGAAGGCCTGAAGTTGACAGAGTTGTTTCCATTGTCTCCGCTTACCCAGGGGTTAGGAAAGCTCTCCTAAACCAGCAACGCCGCATCGGCTTGAGAGGGAGAATGGTCGTAGTCGGGAGGGACATTGGAACAGTTGTGCTTCCGGAGGCTGACCTCAAGATTTACCTTGACGCCTCTTTGGAAGAGAGGGCAAAGAGGCGCTGGAAGGAACTTCTGGCTATGGGCAAAGACATCTCTTACCAAGAGGTCCTGGAAACAATGCGGGACAGAGATAGGATAGATAGCACTCGCTGCGTTGCCCCGCTCCACCCAGCCGAAGACGCCATAATCATTGACACCACTTCTATGGACATAGATGAAGTCTACCGCAAAGTCTTGGAGATAATCGGTAATGCTTAGGAAGATTTTCCGCAGGATTGCGGTTCCAATCTTAAGAATTTTGTTCCGTCTGCTCACAAGGATAGAAGTCCGAGGGCAAGAAAATGTGCCCCAAAAGGGGCCGGTTATCATCGCCATAAATCACTTGGGCCATTTGGATGCCCCTCTGGTAGTGGCCTTCGCTCCAAGGGAAGTGGAAGGCATAGCCTTGGCTGATTTATATAAAGTGCCTTTTACAGGCCAACTCCTCCGTCTCTACGGAGTTATCCCGGTGCACCGCGATGAGTTTGACCGCAAAGTAATCCAATCATCTTTGGAGGTATTAGCTCAAGGTAAAGCCTTGGCTCTGGCACCAGAGGCCCGCCGTAGCCCTTCCAAAGCCCTGGAGAAAGCCCGGAACGGAGTAGCTTACTTGGCAATGAAGGCCCAGGTGCCAGTCATCCCTACGGCTATAACCGGAACTGAAGATGCAGTGGAGAAGCTCCTTCGGTTCCGTAGGCCCCGGCTATCCTTAACCTTTGGCAAGCCCATTTATCCCCCACCTTTCTCCAGGAATAAAGCCCTGATAGAATCCTTCACGGAGAAAATCATGAGGGAGATTGCATCCATGCTCCCGCTGCAGTACCGCGGATATTACTCTTAAGCCAAGGAGGAAAACCATGCCTTTCCCTTTGAAAGCTCAAGGCAGAACTTTAATCCTCGGTCACCGGGGGGCTAAGGGTTATGCCCCAGAGAATACTTTCCCATCTTTTCAGAAAGCTTTGGAGCTTGGAGTAGACATGATTGAACTTGATGTGCACATCACCAGGGATGGGGAAATTGTAGTCTGTCACGATGATTCCTTGGAACGCACGACTGGCTTGCGCAAGCTCATCGGGGAATTAACCTGGGAAGAAATCCGCGCCCTTGATGCTGGCAAGTGGTTCGGACCGGAATTCGCCGGGGCTAAAATCCCCTTGCTGGAAGAAGTGCTGATATGGGCCAAGGGCAAAGTTCCAGTAGTAGTGGAGGTAAAAAGAGGATTCGGTGAGCGAGAGGATATAGTGGAGAGGACGATTGAGGTAATAAAGGCTTGCAATATGGAAAGAGATGTGGCGATAATCTCTTTTGACCACCGCTTCGTGAGGAAAGCTAAGGAAATTGCTCCCGAGATAGTGGGAGGAATCCTCTACGTGGGAGCTTTAGTGGATCCAATAAGGGCAGCCAGGGATGCTTTGGCCGATGCCATTCACCCGCACTTTGCCTACGTGGACCGAGAGCTTGTGGAAAGAGCTCACAAAGCCGGTCTTGCCATAAGCACTTGGGTGGTAAACGACCCCGAAACGGCTCGCCTTTTGGCATCGTGGGGGGTAGACTGCATCGGCTCCGATTATCCGGATAGGGTCAAGAAAGCCTTGGAAAGACTTTAGCGGCCGCCCCAGTTCCTCAAGACCAACGGGAGGAAAACTTTTCGCACCCCGCTAATCGCTTGCCCGGTTATCTGTATATTGCGCACTCCTGCCCAGTTATTGACCTCGCAGCTTTCCGCCACACACCCGTTAACATTATCGCAACCCCATGAGGAATCACCAACGTCAACGTAAGCATAGAGGTCATAAGCTCCCGGTTCTCTTACAGCAAGCTCAGGGTTAACGTTGAAAGTAACGGAGTAGTAGCCACCACTTACCAAACTTGAGCTGGGGATCCATTCAAAGCAATATTTTCGGTCTCTATCCGGGCAAGCCTGCAGCAGCCCATCCGCATCGCTTGAGCGGGATGGAGGGCTTGAGGGGTGAGGCTTCAGGTAAAGGTACAGGCCTACCCATTCCCGGCCAGTAACGGACTGATTGCCCTGATTGTGCACAGTTACGGTGACACGCAGGGTTCCAGTAATGGGCACGGTGGTGGACGAAACCTCCAGCTTTTCCACAACGAGGTCTACGCCACCGGTTATATCCCAATCATAAGCGATATTGTTCCAGGGGTCCCACTCAGGCTGGGAGGTGGAAATAGTAACCGTAACCCCCAAGCTTGTCGGTGGATTAGACGAAACGGAGGCATTGAAGGTAAGTTGGCCGCCTGCTCCGGCTGAAATTGGGCCGACAGTGCGGGTGAAGTAATTGCCGGAGCCAGACCAGCCGGGGTTAGAGCCAGGGTTGAGGCCAGGGCTAAGGGATATCCCAATCACTGCGCTTCCAACCTCAGCCCCGCACACATTGGTATAGGCTATAGAGTAAATGAGGGTTTCGCCAGCGCTTACCAAAGTCTTGCCATCGCTAACCGATACCGCAAGGTCTGGGAGGAAGGTTACTGGATGTTCAACCTTCGGCCCCTTTGAGCCGCTGAAGGTTCCGTAGCTTTCCGTGTCTTTTATCCCGTAAGATTCGTTGGTTATGGTGAAAGCTTGGCAGCGAGCAATGGATGGATTAACGCGGACAGTAAAGCTTCTCTGACCAGAAGTCCCCTGCCCAAGACTTATCCCGCTCCAGGAAAGCACTCCATCGCTCACGTTAGCCCCGCCGGTAACAACCAAGGTAACGTTAGCCGGAAGGAGGTCGGTCACTATTACATTGCGGGCAATTCCACCGGTGTTGGTGAAGTAAAGGGTGTAAGTGATTAGGTCGCCGGGGAAGATGGGAGTTCCTGTTGGAGGCAAAGCCCCTTTGCTTACGGAAAGAGCCGGGCACCCGGCTATGGTATGGGTCAATGGAGCAGAGGCAGTAAGGCCAAGCCCACTTCCGGTGGCGTAAGCGATGTTAGCGATAGTGCTTTGGGTGCAAGTTATAACTCTGGCGGTAAAGGTTAACTGTGCCGAACTTCCTGCTCCTAAGCTCCCTATACTCCAGCTAAGGACACCGCCAGCGTAAGAAGGAGGCGGAGACCCGCTTATAAACTCAAGCTTTGCATCCAGCGGATCTGTTACCACTACCCCTGAAGCAGCAGCACCGCCAATGTTAGTGATTACGATGGAATAAGTTATCAAATCACCGCCTTGAACCACGCTCTGGGGCAATGGCTGGGAAGCTTTGGTAAGGACAAGGTAAGGGGTAAGCGCAGCTACAATGTGAGTTACTGAATTGCTATTAACAGAGGCTAAGCACTCGGCCCCAATGTAAGCGTAATCGGTTATGGTTCCGGAAGCATCGCTTTTTACCTTGGCTGTAAAAGTTACAAGGCCAGAAGCTCCAGGGCCAAGGTAACCCACTGTCCAGCTTACGACATCCCCAACCTTTGTCCCCCCACTGAGATACTCCAACCTTGAGTCAAGCGGGTCTGTTATCACCACACCCATGGCCGGGGATTGGCCAGTATTGGTGTAGCGGATAGTGTAGGTAATGGTAGTGCCAGGGGTTACTGAAGAGCCAGAAGGCGGATTAGCCTCTTTGGTTATTTGCAAAATCGGCGGACCAGCTACAGTGTGCGTTACAGTATTAGAGGAGAAGACATCGGAATGAGCGGCCGAAGCGCGAGCGATATTGGAGATTGTGCGGCCTTCTTCAATCCCGCATTTAACTTTGGCTACCAAGCTAACGGTTCCAGAAGAGCCTGGCCCCAAAGGCCCAACTGTCCAAGTGACAATGCCATTGGAATAATTGCCCCCTGGCGCACTCACAAAATTCAGCAAGGCTGTATCAAGGGCATCGGTTAAGTTAATAGTAAAGGTGTAATAGCCGGCATTGGTTACGGTGATGGAGTAAGTTATCAAATCGTACCAGCGGACTTGGGAGCCAGGAGACGGGGTAGAGGATTTGGCAACTGAAAGCCTCGTGCCTTTTACAATGTGGGAAGTTTCGTTGCTGACCTGGGAAAGGACTGGTTCGGGTTCGCCAGAAACAAAGGCTTTAGAAAAAGCTACGTTGGTAACCACAGTTCCAGCTGGTAAATTTGGAATTATGCGGGCAGTGAAGCTAAGTTCTCTGGTTTCACCAGCCGGCACGTTGCTCAGCGTCCAAGAGATAACCCCGTTTTCCAGCACCCCTCCGCCCCAGGGTACAATATCGTAAAGGCGGGAAAGGTCCACTGGGTCGGTTATATTTACCGTGGAGAAATTAGTGCGGTAAAGGTTGGAGAACACCAGCGTATAAGTAATAGGCTGGTTCCAGTAGACAGTGCTTCCCGATGCAGGTGAAGCGATCTTGGGGAAGGAGCGGATTCCGGTTATCTGAAGGGTGTAAGTAGCGGAAATGGGCGCAAATGTGTAAACCCTTCCTAAGGCATCAGTGATCGGGGGATGAGAAATCCAGACAGTGTTAGTGATGTATTCCGAAGTTATGCCTTCGTTAATCTTTACACGGAAACGGGCCTGATTAAGTGCACCGTATGGTCCGACGCTTGCAGTCTTGGTGTATAGATTACCGCCAGCCCAGTTCCATCCATAACCGACGAAGGTTGTATCCGATGGGAGCTCTTCGGTCAAGATTGCCTTGGGCAAATCAACCCCGCCGGTATTGGAGAAAGTCAGGATGAAGTCAAGGATATCGCCGGGGGAGGCTATGCCCAAGTAACTTGTTTTAGTTATGCTTAACTGAGGATCAGGCACATCGTAGTAAAATTCAATCCAGTCCAGGGATGGGGTGGTTATGGTAATAAGTTGGTCCCTGGTAAGCTCAAGCTGGTATTGGAGGCGGAGGACGTCGGCAATAGTCAAGTTCAAGGTATTTGTTCCAGTGACAAGGCTAATCCAACTTGACCAATTGCTCCATCCGCTTGTGGTCTGGTGGCGCTCTCTGAGCCTTAATCCGGTATCAGCTGGTACGGAAGCGCTATATTTAACTTGGGTTATTGTGACAGGCCTTCCGGGCTCAAACCGGAGCTCATTGGAGGTGTAGTAGCCTTTGGGAGCGTAGTAAGCTTCGCCTGTTCCGGCCTCATCTATGTTGCCCCTGTAAACAGTCGCTTTCCGCTGGGGAGGAAATTCAGGCCCGTCGCCCCCTATCACGTAGATGTACTTTTGCCAGAAGACAGTAGCATGGAGAGAGCGCTCCTGGGGTAAGATTGGGCCTACTACCCATGCTCCGGAGCCCCAATCGTACAAACGGGAGGCGGAAGTTTCATCTATAAGGGCCAGCTGAACGGTGTTAGAAACTTGCTGACCAAGCCCTACTTCTCCTCCGGTTAAGAAAATTTCACCCCTTGCCTCAACAGCACCATGGCTGGAGAGGGGCTGGGGCAAGCCACCTCCAGTAGAATTAAACCAACCCGTAAGGGTTGGAGTTGGTGGAGT